>JAAYLR010000131.1 GCA_012521815.1 Acidobacteriota bacterium | reverse complement strand
GCGCCTACAACCGCTCCCGCGAGTCGCAGAGCTTCTACGCCTTCCTCAAGAGCATGGAGACGCTCGAGGCGACGGTCGATCCGGAGACGCTCCTCGTCCTCTCCTCCGGCGGCGAGTTCTACGGCTATCTGAAGCGGAGCGGCGGCTCGTAGCCGCCCGCGCCACTCAGCGGGCGATCTCGCGGGCGAGCGAGAAGAGGTCGGCGAGCACGCCGGCGGCGGTCATCTCCACCCCGGCTCCCTTGCCGCCGATGACCAGCGGCTCGTCGTCGTACCGCGCGGTGCGCAGCGCCACGTGCTTGAGGTTCGCGAGCGGGCTCGCCGCCGGCACCGTCTCGAGCCCCGCCCGGCCGCGGCCGGCCGCCGCCCGCCCGACGTAGCGGAGCCGCCCGCCGGCGGCGCGCGCCGCGGCCACGCGGGCGGCGAAGGCGTCATCGAGCCGGGGCAGCGCCGCGAGGAAGTCGGGGACCGGGAGCGCGGCGAGCTCCGGCGGATAGAGCTCCTCCACCTCGATGTCGCCCGCCTCCATCTCCCAGCCCGCGAGGCGGCCGAGGATCAGGAGCTTGCGCACCACGTCGCGGCCGCCGAGATCCTCGCGCGGATCGGGCTCGGTGTAGCCGCGCGCCGCCGCCTCCCGCACCGCGGCCGAGAACGCCACCCCCTCCTCCATTCGCAGGCAGAGGTAGCCGAGCGTGCCGCTGAGCGCGCCGGAGACCTCGCGCGGCGGATCGTCGGTGTCGACGAGCGAGCGCATCGTGGCGATGACCGGCTGCCCGCCACCCACCGTCGACTCGTGGCGCACCCGCGGATGGTGGAAGTAGCGCTTTGCCGTCGCCCACGGACCGGCGAGCGCCTTCTTGTTGGCGAGCGCCACCGCCCAGCCGAGGTCGAGGCAGCGGTCGAGGAGCGGCTCCCAGCCGGCGGCGGCGGTGGTGTCCACGAGCACCCCCTGCCGGTGGCCTCCGACCACGAGCTCGCCGATCAGGGCGCTCGCCGCGTCCGGGGTCCCCTCCCAGGCCGGACCGATCGGCTCGCCGTTCGCCTTGGCCGCGATCGCCGCGAGCAGGGTGGCGTCCGGGATCCCGTCGGGAGCGAACCGCACGCCGCGCCGGTCGGCGAGCGCGACCACCTCGAACCGGCAGCCGGCCCGCGCGGCCGCGGTCTCCCGGCCGGCCACGATCTGCCGCACCAGCTCCCGGCCGACCCCGCCGGCGCCGAGCAGGAAGACGGGTACCGGGCGCAGGGCGCGCCCCTCGGATGCGCTCATGGGGAACCTCCTCGCCGCCCGCCGGCGGCGAGTGCGATTATGGCGCCTTCCCGCTCCAGGGCGGAACGAGACCCTGCTCGAAGCCGTCGGAAAAAAGCCCGGCGAGGGGCATGCAGCCGGGGTACATCCCGGCTCGCTGCACGACGTGGCCGCGCATCTTGGCCGGCACCCGGTGCGCCGCGACGCCGTACGGGTGGGTGAGGCCGAAGGTCAGCGAGATGTTCGAGTAGCCGCCCAGCGTGTGGCAGTAGCTCATGATCGTGCCGTTCCCCTGGCCCTGCGTGCCGCCGATGACGGTGCCGATGCCGGGGAGCCCCCGCGTGCCGGAATAGCAGCCCGCCTCCGTGTTGTAGCAGCCGTCGATCGGGTCCAGGTTGGCGGCACCGGGTTCCGGAAAGCAGTGGGTATGCCAGGAGGAGAAGTTGTGCCCCATCTCGTGGCTGATTGCCATGATGTCCCACATCGTGACCGGATTGCCCGGGTTGAAGGAGCCGCTGATGCTCCCCACGAAGCTGTAGGCGCCGCCGTAGTTGGAGGTCTGCGGGGTCAGGTCCGGGCAGGCCCCCCCGTGGTTCTGGTTGAAGGCGGGGTTGCAGAGCACTCCGATCCAGCCGATCCCGCTGCCAGTGCTCTTGCCGCTGAGCATCTGGGCGGTCGTGCGCTGCACGGACGCATGGTTGTTGTTCCAGTACCGCCCGAACTCGTAGAAGGCGCACCGCACGTCGGTCTGCGTCCAGGGATCGCTGGGAGTCGTCCAGAGGCTCACGTGCACGATCTCGAGCTCGGTGCCGATCTCGGCCCGGTAGATCGTCGAGGCGTAGCCGTAGAGGCCGTAGATGTACGCCGTGGCCTGGCTCGTGTTGCCGCCGAACTTCTGCAGGAACTCGTAATCGGTCTCCACCGCGATCCGCGCCTGATAGACCGGGTCGGCGTCGGGAAGGAACGGACCGCTATCGAGGCCGGCAGCCGGCGGCAGCTCGAGCTCCGGCTCCGGCACCTCCAGCGCCCCGTCGCACTGGAAGCCGCCCACCGACTCCGGCAGGTAGCTGGCATCCACCGCGGCGAGCCAGAGGTCGCTGCCCTCGTCCCGGAAGAGCCAGTGCTCGGTGCCGACGCTCACGACCCCGCGCACCTCTCCCTCCGCGAGCAGGGTGACCGCCACCCGGCTGCCCGCCTCACCCCGGATCTCCCCCGCGAACTGCCGGTGCGGCGGGAAGGGGACGACCTCCTCCCCGGCCTCCGAATGGATCACGAGCCGGGCGTCGGGAGCGAGGAGCTGCAGAGGACGCAGCTCCAGGACCGCCGGCGGCTCGCCGGCCCGGAGCGGCACGCCGGCGATGACGACCGGCCCCGTGGCCGCCGCGAGCGCCGTGAGCTGCCCCGTGGCGAACTCGATCTCGAGGGGTTCCTCACCAGCCGCGATCGGCGCCGCGGCGAGGAAGAGGAGCAACGCAAGGACGAGGAGACGGTGGGAAGCGAACATCGAAGACCTCCACAGGCCTCTTGATGATCTCGCATCATACACGATGATGCAATGAACTACTTCACTCCCCCTCCCCCCCAAGGTGCCAGCCGATTTGTCGCCCCCCCAAGGTGCCAGCCGATTTTCAGGCGACCTCGGAAGGTGCTGCCTCGAAGGTGCCAGGCGATTTGCAGCCGGCAACCCCGCCGGAAGGTGCCAGGCGATTTGTGGCGGCAGCCTCACCTCCAAGGTGCCAGCCGATTTTCAGGCGACCTCGGAAGGTGCCAGGCGATTATCAGGCGGGGGGGAGTGCCTCCCGGCGCTACCGGAGCGCGAGGAGGCTCTCTTCGATCACCCCGCGCACCAGCGCCACCTTGTAGCCGTTCCCGGCGAGGGGCTCGGCGCCGGCGACGGCGGCCGCGGCGGCGTCGCGGATCGCCTCGGCGGCGAACGGCCGGCCGGTGAGGATCGCCTCGACCGCCGGCAGCCGCCAGGGCGCCGGGGCGACCCCGCCGAGCACCACCCGCGCCGCGGCCACCCGCTCCCCTTCCCGGCGGAGCGCGAGGGCCACGCTCGCGAGCGCGAAATCCCACGAGCCGCGCTCCCGCACCTTCCGGTACGAGCTCCGCCAGCCGGGGTGCGCGGGGATCTCGACCTCGACGACGATCTCCGCCGGCCCGAGGCAGTTCTCCCCGGCGAGGTTCTCCGACGGCAACTGGAAGAACTCCGCGAGCGGGAGCCGCCGCTCGCCGTCCGGGCCGAGGAGCCGCACCGTCGCGGCGAGCGCCACGAGCATCGGCGCGAGATCGGAGGGGTGGACGATGAAGCAGGGGCCGCCGCCGAAGATCGCGTGGTACCGGTTCTCGCCGTCGAGCGCCGAGCAGTGGTCGCCGCCCTTCTTCAGGCAGGGGAACTCCCCGCGGAAGTACCAGCAGCGCGGCCGCTGGCAGAGGTTGCCGCCGAGCGTCCCCTGGTTGCGCAGCTGCGGGCTCGCGACGTCGGCCGCCGC
The DNA here is from genome assembly GCA_012521815.1 of Acidobacteriota bacterium. Taxonomy (GTDB): domain Bacteria; phylum Acidobacteriota; class Thermoanaerobaculia; order Multivoradales; family JAGPDF01; genus JAAYLR01. The sequence continues at coordinate 1,592 of JAAYLR010000131.1, read as the reverse complement.
CCGGGCGAGCCCCGGGAAGCGCTCCCGGACGAGCGGGCTCGCGGCGATCGCGGCGACCGGCACGAGCGCCCCCAGCCGCAGCCCGCCGTCGGGGAGCGCCCCGATCTCCCGCCCCGCCGTGACCCGCCGCAGGCTCACCAGCCGCTCGGCGGTGAAGACCCCGTCGCGCAGGCAGCCGAGCAGGTCGGTGCCGCCGGCGTGCAGGCGGGTTCCCGGCCGGCCGAGCTCCCGCACCGCTCCCGCGAAATCGTCCGGACGCACGTAGGTGAAGGGGGGGAGCATGGTCAGCTCCTCTCTGCCGGCGCCGCGGCGGCGATCCGCCCGGCGAGGCGCGTGAGGTTGACGGGGGTGTCGGTGATCCGCACCCCCACCGCGTCGAAGACCGCGTTGGCGATCGCCGCCGCGGTGGGGATCGTCACCGGCTCGCCGAGGCCCTTCGCCCCGATCAGGTTCGCCTCCGGCACCGGGAGATCGATCGGATGGGAGACGATCGCGGCCGGCACCTCGAGCGCGGTCGGGATCTTGTAATCGTGCCAGGCGAAGTTGCACAGCTTCCCGGTCTGGCCGCGGTCGAGCGTCCGCCGCTCGGTGAGCGCGAAGCCGATCCCCATGGTGATCCCGCCGTAGACCTGGTTGTCGAAGGTCATCCGGTTCATCACCCGCCCGCTCTCGTGGGCGCCGAGGAAGCGGAGCACCCGCACCTCGCCGGTGAGCCGGTTGACCTCCACCTCGCAGAACTGCGCCGCGAACGGACAGATGACGCTCCCGGCGGGGTTGCGCTCCCGCGTCCCCTTGCCGACCACCACCCGCTGCCGCCGCAGCCCGGAGATCTCGCCGAGCGGCAGCCGCCGGGCGGGGTCCTCCCGCGCCACCACCGCCCCGTCGCGCAGCTCGAGCGCGGCGGCCGGCAGCCCGAGATCGGCGGCGGCGAGCGCGACGAGCTGGGCCGCGCAGTCGAGCGCCGCGGCGCGCACCGCCGGCCCCTCGGTCGGCACCGTCTTGCTGCCGCCGGAGGGGGTGGCGAACTGCGTCGTCCCGGTGTCGGCGTGCTCGATCTGGATCTTCGCGAGCGGCACCCCGAGCTCCTCGGAGACGATCATCGCCATGACCGTCTTGGTGCCGGTGCCGATGTCGGAGGCGCCCATGTTGAGGTTCACGCTGCCGTCGACGAAGTAGTTGACGAAGACGGTCGCGGGATCGCCGCCGGCGCCGCCGATCCAGAGCCCGGCGCCCATCCCCACCCCGCGCGCCCAGACGCCCCCGGCGCGGCGCGCGGCGGCGGCGCCGGCCTTCGCCTCCTCCCAGCCGAACGCCTTCGCCCCCTCCTCGAGACAGGCGTCGAGGCCGGTCGTCAGGTACGGCATGCCGCCGCGCCCCTGGGAGACCGCGGGCACGTTCTGGCGCCGCAGCGCGACCGGATCCATCCCGATCCTCCGGGCGAGCTCGTCGATCACCTGCTCGAGCGCCCATGCCCCCTGCGGATGGCCGGGAGCGCGCATCGCCCGCTCGGTGCCGGCGTGGATGAAGGCGTTGGTCGTCGTGCAGCGGACGTTCGGGCAGGTGTAGAGGTCGCGCACCAGCCAGTCGAGGAG
>JAAYLR010000130.1 GCA_012521815.1 Acidobacteriota bacterium | reverse complement strand
GCGCGACGATCCAGATCACCCTGCTGCTCTGGATCGCCGTCTGCGCTCTGGTCTGGGCGAGCACGGGCAAGGGCGTCTTCTGGGGGGTCGCCCTCTTCGCCGGACTCGGAATCGGCTCGCTCCAGTCGGCCTCGCGCGCGCTCGTCGGCCTCTTCTCGCCGGTCGAGAAGAGCGGCGAGTTCTTCGCCTTCTGGGGCCTCGCCGGCAAGGGGGCCTACGCCTTCGGCCCCGCGGTCTTCGGTCTCATCTCCTCGGCCACCGGCTCGCAGAAGACGGCGATTCTCGCCACCGCCGTCTTCTTCCTCCTCGGCTTCGCGGGGATGTTCGGGATCGACGAACGCCGGGGGCGCGCGGCCGCCGAAGCGTGGAACGCCGCGCACTCCGGCTGAGGATGGCCGCGGACGGCTACGAAGCGCCCGCCGGGCGCGCGCCGAGCGTGCGCGCCCGGGCCCGGTAGGCCGCGGCGTCTCCCCGGTTGCCGAGATCCTCCATCACCTGGCCGGCGACGAGCAGCGCGCGCGGGCCGGGCTGAGCCGCCACCATCGCATCGAGCAGGGGCCGGATCTCGTCGAACCGCCGCTGGGAGGCGAGCAGGAGCGCGAGACGGGCGTACGCCTCGGTGCCGCCGGGGAAGCGCGCGATCTCGCGGCGGAACGCCGCCTCCGCCTCCGCCGCCCGGCCCAGACGCGCGAGGGCATCGCCGGCGGTCCCTTCCAGGGTCGCCACGGGAGCGATCTCGCCCGCGGCGATCCGCTCCCGCGCGCCGGCGAGCAGCTCGACCGCCGCCGCCGGATCGCCACGTTCGATGCCGATCCTGGCGAGGAACACGAGGGCCGGCAGGTGAGGGCGATCGGGCGGGCCGAGCGCCTCCCGAGCTTCGCGCTCGGCGGTGGCGAGATCGCCCTGGCGCTCCGCCGCCGCCGCCAGCACGAGGCGAGCTTCGGCGGGTGAGGCCGCGAGCGCGAGGCGGGCGTGCTTCTCCGCCGCGGCGGCGTCGCCGAGGTCGAGCTCGAGCTTGGCCACCTCGAGCGCCACGCTCTCGCGATGGGGCTCCGACTCGCGCCCCACCCGGAGGTACTCCTCCTTCGCCTCGGGGAGCCGGCCGAGGCGGCGGAGCACCGCCGCCCGCTGCAACCGCGCGTCGGTGAGCGCCGGCTGCCGCTGGAGGATCCCATCCAGAGCCGCGAGGGCGCGCGGCAGGGCACCCGTGTTGGCGAGCCGGAACGCCTCCTGGAGCTCCTCGAGCAGCGCGATCTCCCGTTTCGGGTCGAGGCGGGCACCGCGCGACTCCGGCGCCGCGCCCGTGAGATACCCGAGCGCCGCGAGCTTCGCCCGCTCCTCCGCGCTCGCTTCCGCCGCCGCTTCGAGAGCGAGCGGGATCTCCTTGAGCTGATCGGCGAGGCGCCGGTACTCCCGCCGCTCGCGCGCGAGCACGTTCTCGCGCTGCCGCGGATCGTGGGCGAGATCGTAGAGCTCCGGGTCGGGCCCCTCGAGGTACTGCCAGCGGCCGTCGCAGAGCGACCGGAGCTCGCTCCAGCCGAGATGGATGCGCGGATAGAGCGTCTCGGCGTAGAGCGCCCGCCCCGGCTCGACGGCCTTCTCCGGGGCGAGGAGAGACGCTCCCGGCAAGCCGGACGGCGGGTCCAGGCCGAGCAGCTCGTAGAGGGTCGGCGCCACGTCGACGAGGCCGACCGGCCGCGCCACCCGTTCCCCGGCCCGCCGTTGCCGGGGCAGCTTCACGATCAACGGCACCTGCAGGCTCTCGCGATAGAGCAGGATCCCGTGCTCCTTCTCGCCGTGGTCGCCGAGTCCTTCGCCATGGTCCGAGAGCAGGATCACCACCGCGCGGTCGTAGATGCCGCGGGTGCGCAGCCAGTCGAGCAGGCGCCCGACCGCCGCGTCGGCGGTGGCGATCTCGCCGTCGTACGGATCGGCCAGCCGCTCGCGGAACGGCGAGGGCGGCTCGTACGGGAAGTGCGGCTCGAAGAGGTGAACGAAGAGAAAGAACGGGCGCTCGCCCACGCCCGCGAGCCAGGCGAGCGCGGCGTTCACGGTCGCCTCGCCCGGGCGCTCGAGCTCGGAGAGCGTCGCCTCGGAGGAGAAGTCGATCGCGTCGTCCCAGCGCTCGAAGCCGGCGCCGATCCCGGTCTCGTGCCGGAGCACGTAGGCCGAGACCGCGCCGCCGGTGGCGTAACCGTGACGCGCGAGCGCCGAGGCCAGCGTGGGGCCACGTTCGGGATCGAGCCGGTAGCCGAGGTTGCTACGCACCCCGTTGGCGGGGGGCAACAGTCCGGTGAAGAGCGAGGCGTGGGACGGCAGGGTGAGCGGGACGTGCGCCCAGGCGCTCTCGAAGAGAATGCCGTCCGCCGCCAGGCGATCGATCGCCGGCGTGGACCCTTCCCGGTGCCCGTAGGCCGGCAGCCAGTCGGCGCGCAGCGTGTCGATCGAGATCAGGATCACCGGCGCGCCGGCGGCGCGTTCGGGCCGCGAACCGCAGCCGGCGAGCAGGAAGAGCGGCAGGAGGAGGATCAGACAGCGGAGAGGATTCGCTCGGACGTTTCGCACCCGCCGATCCTACCGCGTCGCCCGGGTCTCCCCGTGTCGCGCGAAAAGGCAAAAAAAAACGGGGCGGCCGCAGCCGCCCCGGGAGCTCACGAGAGCCTAGGACAAACCTTAGAAGCGGATGCCCGCCGCGATGAAGTACTCGCGCGGCGTGACGTAGTTGCCCGCCGAGGTCGCCTTGCCGAAGCTGGCGCCCTTCTTGTAGCCGGTGGGCAGCCCGTTCGCATCCTTCGGGCTCGCGGCGTCGGCCGTGATCGTGGTGTTGAAGGTCACGAGCTTGTCGTCGTTGAGGACGTTGTAGACCTCGAACTTGACGTACGGCTCGACGGTCTTCCAGATCGGAATCCGGTAGGTGACCGACGCGTCGAAGAGGCTCGTCGAGTTGTAGAAGCCGGCGCCGCGCTTGCCGAAGAAGAGCGTCGCGTTGCGCGGCGGGCTGGCGTAGCCCGGATCGTTGGCGCGCAGCTGGGCCGGAATCGGCACGTTCGCCGCCGCGTAGCTGAAGGTGGTCGCCGAGTCGTACCGCCAGACGAGACCCAGGTCGAACGCGCCCGCGCGGCCGAAGTCGAGCAGGTAGTTCGTCCACAGACGGACCTTGTTCTTCTGGTAGTCGTTCAGGCGGCCCTTGGTGAAGTACCGGTCGTAGGCCGGGCTGTAGATCTCGGGGTAGTCTCCGAAGATCGACGAGATGCCCGGGGTGTTCGCCCCTTCACCCTCGAAGTTGCCGTCGTTCTTGATCTGGTAGGTCCAGCCGAGGTTCACGGCCCACTTGTCCGTGATGCGGTACCGGCCCTGCAGCTGCAGCGCCTGGTACTTGCGCTCGGGCTGGTTGCTGTTGCGGAACCACCGGTTGTCGAACATGCCGGCGTCGATGCCGCCGACGACCACGTGAGTCTGCCCGCCCGCCATCGTCACGAAGTCCTCGACGAAGTCGGAGACGTCGCGGTCGGTGTAGATGAGCTTGAGGAAGCCGCCCCGGCCGAGGTCCATCCCCGCGGCGAGCGTGTACTCACGCGTCACCGGCGAGTTGATGTCCGGGTCGGAGAAGACGTTCGCCGTCGGGTCGTTGGCGTAGTAGAAGAAGTAGTTCGACGGGTTGAAGCCGGGGGCGAAGTCCAAGCCCTGCCCTTCGGGTCCGATGTAGTAGCCGTAGAGCAGCTTGGGGTTGCCGACGGTGGTGATCTCGGCGAACTGCGCCTCGCTGTACTTGCCGGCGTACTGGGCGTAGGTGGCGTCGAACTTGTACTTGCCGTTGCCGAGCGGATCGAAGGAGACGCCGAGGCGCGGCACGAAGGCCGAGGTGTCGACCGTCGTGATGCCGCCCGTCGCCTTGCTCTTGACCTGCTCGTAGCGGAAGCCGATGTTGAACGACCAGTTCTTGTTCAGGTTCCAGCGGTCGTTGATGAAGAGCGAGTCGGTGGTGATGTCGATCTTCGCACCGCGGTCGGCGAGCCACCACTCGAGGCCGGTGTAGCCCGGAACGAATACCGGGATGATCCGACCGGCCGAGTCGTACTGCACCTTGCCGCCGGCGTAGAGGAAGTCGACGTCGAACACGTAGTTGGTCGCCGACTGCGAGTTGCCGCCGGTGCGGGTGGTCTTGAACTGCTCGTAGCCGAACTTCACGTCGTGGCTGCCGAGCGACTCGGAGGAGAAGAAGTACGACAGCGCCCCGTAGTACTGGTCGTTGTTCCGGTCCTCGGGGTCGGTCGCGTCGAAGTAGGGCGCGTTGTAATGGTAGCCACCCGGCGAGACGACGCCCTGGCTGATCATCGGCGAGTCGTAGATGTTCGTCGAGGTGCCGCCGGCGTTGCGGAAGCCGAACTCCTTCTTCGAGTAGCGGACCTCACCGAAGAGCGACTGCGTGAAGATGCCGCTGTAGCTGACCGACAGACCCGTGTTCGGGAGGCTGCGGGAGTACTGCGTCCGCGGGTCGATCGAGAAGCCGAACGTCGGCAGGTTCTTCTGGTCGGTCTTGTTGTCGGTGTAGGTGCCCTGCAGCGTGTGGTTCTGGGCGAACGTCGCGGTCAGCTTGCCCTGGTACCGCTCGTTGGTGTCCTGCCGGTTGTACGGCAGGCCGGTCATCGGCAGGTTGGCGGCGATGTCGGCTTCCGAGTCACGGCCGGCGAGGAAGAACCAGAGCGCGTCGCGGACGATCGGGCCGCCGAGGGTGGCCGAGTAGAACTTGGAGAGGTCGCCCTCGCGCTTGATGCCCCGCTCCTTCTCGAACGGCGTCTCGTCGCGCCAGGTGGCCTTCGAGAAGTCGGCCCGCAGCGAGCCGGAGAAGTTGTTGCCGCCGCTCTTCGTGATGGCGTTGATGACGCCGCCGGAGAAACGCCCGTACTCGGCCGAGATGCCCGAGGTCAGGACCTGGGTCTCCTCGATGGCGTCCTCGATGAAGAGGTTGTTGGCGGTACCGAACAGGTTGTCGTTGACGTCCACGCCGTCGACGAGGAAGACGTTGTCGTAGGCGAAGCCGCCGGAGATCGTGACCTGGCCGGCGTTCGGGGTGTTGGTGGTCAGGCCCGGCGCAAACGAGGCGATGCCCGAAAGCGTCCGGCTGATCGGGAGGGCGTTGACCTCCTCGGCCGTGAGGTTGGCGCCCACCGTGGTCGACTCGAGGGCCGAGGGGGCCTCACCGGTCACCACGATCGTCTCTTCCTGCACCGCCACTTCCATCACCGCGTCGGCGCGGGCGGTGGTGCCGAGACCAACCGAAACCTGCCGCTCGACCGACTTCATCCCCTCGAGGGTGAAGACCACGCGATACTGCCCCGGGGGCAGGCCGCGCATGACGTAGTCGCCGGTGACGGACGAAACCGCCGCACGCTCGCCCTGGAGCGAGGGAGACGTGACCGTCACGGTCACGCCGGGCAGCGCGGAGCCGTCGTTCGACGTCACCGAGCCGACGAGGGTGCCGGTCTGGACGCCCTGTCCGAACGCCATGCCGCCAAGCGTCAGGCCGAGGACGAGAGCCCAGATCCATGCGTTGCGTCGCTGCATGTGTACCTCCTTCGGTTGAAACGAACCGCTGGCTCGCGCACACCGCGAGCCGCTGTCATGCCCTGCTTCTCTGCCGATTCCGTGCCACGAGACCGATCTTCGGAGCGGCCTCGTCACGGCGCGGTAAACTCCACAACCAAACGACTTGAGGCGCAGGCCAGAAACCCCTCGGCAGGGCTTCCCCGGGGGGTTGGCCGCACTCAATCCAAAGAACTGAAAAACACTCCGGCGAATTGGATTCCGGCCGTTGCCTATTTCAGATAGCTCAGCATCTCGCGCGCGGTCCCCGCCTCCGGATCGTCCGGCGCGAGGGCGAGGAACCGCTCGAGCGCCGTCTTCGCGTCGGCGGTCTTGTTCATGTTCACGTAGCAGAGACCGAGCCGGTAGAAGGCCCGCGCGTTGTTCGGATCGATCTCCACCGCCTCCTGGAAGAGCGCGAGCGCGGCGGGCGTGTCGTTGGTGTTGAAGAGCTCCTCGCCGCGCTGGTAGATCACCTTCGCGGCGTTGGCCGGGTCGGCCTTCTTCAGCCCTTCGAGGGCCGCGAGCACCTTCTCCTGGTCGCCCACGCGGCTCCAGGCGTCGAAGCGGATCAGCTGCGCCACGGCGTCGTCGGGCTTCAGCTCGGCAGCGCGCTCGGCGGCCGCGGCGGCCGCGGCCCACTGCTGGCGACCGTGATGGATGCGGGCGATCACCGAGTGGGCGGGAGCGAGCTCGGGATCCTCGGCCACGGCCTCCTCGAACTTTGCGAGCGCCCCGTCGAGGTCCTTGGCGTTGTAGAGCGCCGCTCCCTCGTTGAACCGCTCCGTGGCGCGGATCTTCGCCTCCTGACGCTCCTTGGAGAGCGCGATCTCCTCGGCTCCCGGAACCTCGCCCATCGGCAGCGGGACGTCGAGGCTGAAGATCGTGATGTCGAGCTCCACGGTGAGCGAGGCCGGCACCTTCCGCGGCGTCTCGGTCGTGTGGAAGCCTTCCTTCTCGATCCGCCAGGCCAGCGGCTTCGTGGCGTCGGCGATGACGATCTGGTACTTGCCGTGTTCGTCGCTGACCGCCTGGGCCACGCGGCCCTTGACGTCCGGATCGGGGATCGAGATCTTGACGCCGGCAACCGGGTTGCCGTCCTGGTCGCGGATGACGCCGTGCACCCGCGCGGTGTTCTGGGCGAACGCCGAGCCGGCGACGAACAGGATCGCGAGGAAGAGCAGAAGCCTCTGGGCCTTGATCATGGTTCCGGTTCCTCTGGGATGGCGCCGGCCGCCTGTCGCCGCCGGCATTGGTGTAGACGATTCATTCTAACCAGTTCGCGGCGCGGACGCCAACCACCGGGCGCGACGAACCGCTTCAGGAGCGCCGGAGCTGGCGTTCGTCGCCGATCCGCCGGGTCACCCCGCGGGAGTCGAGGTGCTCGAGCAGCGGGATCGCCCACTTGCGCGAGAGGCCGAAGCGGTCCTTGAACTGCCCGACGCTGAACCGTTCCCAGCCGGTGGCGGCGAGATCGGCGACCAGCCGATCGACGGCGGCCCGGGCGACGAGCAGCCCGCCCGGGAGCCGCGAGACCTGCCCCGCGCTGACGAGATAGCGCAGGACCCCTTCGAGGATCTGCGGCTTGGCGCCGAGCTCGGCCGCCAGCTCTCCCGGCGACGGGGCCTGGAGTCCCGCGCTTTCCAGGCGTTCCCGGAGCCGCCGGGCGAGGTCGGACTCCTCGCCCGAGAGGCTGACCTCGCGCCCCGGCAGGGTCAGCAGCTCGCCGCTCACCACCAGGATCCGGCGCGCGGCCAGCCAGGAGAGGTAGGTGCCGGCGTGCTCGGCGGCACGGCCGGGAAGGAGGCGCCGCACCGCCTCCGCCCGCGGCCAGCCGCGGGCGAACCGGTCGCGGCCGAAGAACGCCTTCAGCTCCCGCTGCGCCCGTTCGCCGAGCTGCTCGATCGCGGCCGCCGCCACCCAGCGGGCGTGCCCGTCCGCGCCGGCGGGGAGCTCCCGCAGCTGGCCGGTCTCGGCGAGCGCGGCGAGCCGGGCCGCCGTCGCCAGCGGCGGCCGGCCGAGCCGGCGGGCGAGCTCTCCGGTCCCGGCGGCGGCGAGCCGGGCGTCGGCGACCCAGAGGGCCAGCACCTCCTCCTCGCCCGCTCCGAGCGCCGCGAGGGCCGCCGGCCAGGCGGCCTGGCTCCGCGGCCGCGCCAGGGGATCGGCGATCTCGCCGCCCCCCAGCGTCGCGGCCGGGGTCGGGCGGCGAAGGACGAACCGGTCGCCCCGCACCGCGACCACCGGCTTCGCGAGGCGAACCTCCACCCAGCCGACCTCTCCGGGACGGAGCGGCACCGGCGAGAGCGGGCGCACCCGCCCGAGCCCCTCGTGCGAAAAGAGATGGAAACGCACCGGGAGGCTCGCCGTGAGCGGTGCGGCCTCCGGCAGCAGCCGGTAGCGGGCCACCAGCCGGCGGGAGGCGACGAACGCTCCCGGCGTGGCGAGCACCGCGCCGCGCGGGAGCTCGGCGAGCTGGGGGCCGGCGAGCTGGAGCGCGACCCGCTCCCCCGCCTCGGCCCGGTCGCGCTCGGCACCATGGACCTGGACGGTACGCACCCGGGCGCTCCCACCCGCGGGGAGCAGCGCGAGCTGGTCACCCGGCCGCACGCTCCCGCTCACGAGGGTCCCGGTGACGACCACGCCGCGACCGTGCAGGTGGAAGGCGCGATCGAGCGGCAGGCGGGCGGGCGCCTCCGGATCCGGCGGCGCGGCCACCGCCTCGGCGGCGGCGAGGAGGGCGGCGCGCAGCGCCTCGATCCCCTCGCCGGTGAGGCTCGAGACGCGCAGCACCGGGCTGCCGGCGAACGGGGTCGGGGCCAGGAGCTCGGCGGTTTCGAGCGCCGCGAGCTCGGCGAGGTCCGGCTCCACGAGATCGCACTTGGTGATCGCCACCACCGCGCGCGGGATCCCGAGCAGCCCGGCGATCGCCAGGTGCTCGCGCGTCTGGGGTTCGATCCCCTCGTCGGCGGCGACCACGAGGAGCAGCAGGCGGATGCCGCCGAGGCCGGCGAGCGCGTTGTGGAGGAACCGCTCGTGGCCGGGGATGTCCACGAAGCCGAGCTGCATCTCCCCGGCTTCGAGGTGGGCGAAGCCGATGTCGATCGTGATCCCGCGCCGCTTCTCCTCGGCGAAGCGGTCGCAGTCGATCCCGGTCAGCGCCTCCACCAGCCGGGTCTTGCCATGGTCGACATGCCCGGCCGTGCCGACCAGGACGTGGCGGCGGATATCCCCCGGGTTGCTCATTGCCGCGGCAGCTCCACGCGAAAGATCGTACCTGCCGGGGCGTTGTCGGCGACCTGGATCACCCCGTTGTGATCGGCCACGATGCGCAGCACGATCGCGAGCCCCAGCCCGGTGCCGCGCCCCTTCGTCGAGTAGAAGGGGAGGAAGACCTTCTCCCGCTGCTCGGCGGGGATGCCGCGGCCGCTGTCGCGCACCTCGATCGCCACCCGCTCCCCGAGGTCGTTCCCGGCGATCACCACCTCCCCCGGCCCCTCGGTCGCCTCGATGGCGTTGTCGAGCAGGTTGATGAGCACCCTCCGGAGCTGATCGGGGTCGGCGTAGAGCTCGAGATCCCCGGGGACCGCCGCGCGCACCTCCACCTCGGGCCTGATCCCGGCGTAGAGCGGGAGCAGCTCGCCCGCCAGGCTCGCGAGCGAGATCATCCGGGGCTGCGGCTGCGGCATGCGGGCGAAGCGCGAGAACTCGTCGACCATCGCCTGCAGGCGGGTGACGGAAGTGACGATCGTCTCGGCCCCCTCCTCGAGGGTCTCGCCGAGATCGGGGCTCCCCTGGCGATGCTTGGCGACGATCCGCTCCGCGGCGAGGCGGATCGGGGTGAGCGGGTTCTTGATCTCGTGCGCGACCCGGCGGGCCGCCTCGCTCCACGCCGCGAGCTTGCGCGCCCGCTCGAGCTCCGTGAGGTCCTCGAGCACCAGCACCCGGCCGGTGACGAGCCCGGCGGCGTCGCGCAGCTCGCTCGCCTTCGCCTCGAAGGTCCGCCACTCGCCGTCGAGCACCAGCCGCAGCTCGGTCGCGCCTTCCACTCCGGCCGGCGCATGGGCCGCCAGCCGCGCCAGCTTCGCCCGCTCCGGATCGGCCCACGCCTCCTCGAGCCGCCGGCCGATGAGCGTCTCCCGCCGCTGGTGGAGCATCGCGAGCGCCGCGTGGTTGCAGGTGAGGACCACCCCGTCGCCGGCGACCGAAACCACCCCGGCGGCCACGCTCTCGAGGACCGCCGCCACCAGCGCGCGCTCCTCGGCGAGACGGCGGTTCGCCTCCCTGAGCTCGCGGTGGGAGTGCTCGACCGCCTCGCGGCTGCGCTTCAGCTCGCTCGTCATCCGGTTGAACGAATCGACCAGCACCGCCATCTCGTCGTTGGCCGGCACCTCGACGAGCTGCTCGTAGTCGCCCTCGCGGATCCGCCGGGTTCCCTCCTCGAGCGCCTCGAGCGGCCCCATCACCCGGCTGGCCAGGTGGAGGCCCACCCACGAGGCGGAGAGGAGGATCAGCAGGGTCACGGTGACGAAGAGCAGCTGGTAGCTATTCTTGAAAGTCTGTTTCTGGACCTCGATCTGGCGATACCTCTGGTAGGCCTCGAGGAGCCGTTCGCTCGAGCCGGCGAGAGCCGGCGGGAAGAGCACGCCGCTGACCGCGACCGGGCGCGGTGCACCCGGTGTCGCGCGGCCGATGGCGGCGGCGAGCACCAGCCGTCCGGAGCCGCCTCCGGTCGGCAACAGACGGCTCGCGGCGCCCTTTTCGATCGCCTGGCGGAGCAGGTCCCGGCCCGGCTCGGGCAGGTCGCTGAGCCCCCGCCGGGGATCGGCCACCCCGTGCACGAACTCGGTGTCGAGATAGACGCCGAGATAGTCGGATTCGAGCAGCTCCCGCTGCTCGCGCAGGAGCGCGTCGAGACGTTCGCGGGCCGCCGGATCGCCGAGCTCGACCCCGGCGAGGCGGCGGGCGAGCTGGGTGGCGTCGCGCCGGGCCCGCTCCTCGACGAGCCCGATCGAGGTCTCCGCCACCGCGCCCGCCTGTTCGAGCACCACCCGCAGGGTTGGGCTGAACCAGCGCTCCACCGAGCTCTGCAACAGCTCGTAGGCGTAGAACGTGAGCGCCGCCACCGGCAGCAGCGCGAGGCCGATATTGGTGAGCACCAGCCTGGTGCGGAACCGCGATCCGAGATGGCCCGCGCGATCCTCGAGCCAGGCTTTGAAGATGTAGCGGCCGCAGACGAACAAGACGCCGGCGATGAGCAGGATGGTCAGGTTGCGCAGGGCGAAGAGGAGGACCCGATCGGAGACGAGCTCGTCGGGAAGCCCGCGGCTCCGCTGGATCAGGTAGTAGAAGGCCACGAGGAGGGCGAGCAGAACGAGGAGCGCCGTGACCACCAGGGGCGTGCTGCGCCAGAAGCGGGTGATCCGCACCCGCACCTCCGCGCCCCGCCTCATGGCGCCTCGGCGGGGAGACGGAACTTGCGGGAGACGGCCCACGCGGTCTCCCGTTCGGTGGGGATGAAGCCGAGCCAGGTCCTCGTGCCGAGCACCGCGCGCACCCGCACCAGCAGGCGCTGCCGGGCGCCGATGCCCTCGGGCACCGTGAAGGCGGCGAGGCCGCCGACCTCGGTCATCGCCCGCTCCAGCTCCGCCGGCTCCCGCACCGTCCGGCTCTCGATCAGCCGGCCGTCGCGCTTCACGTTGACCAGGTACTCCCGCGACAGCGCGTTGTACATCGCGACGATCTCGAGGGTCGTCTCCTCGAGCCCGGCGTCCCACCACCGCTTGCGATCACGCAGGAGCTCGATCTCGTAGGTGAAGCCGGTCGGCAGCCCCGCCTCGAGCCGCGCCCGGACCGCGTCGTCGAACGCCCTTTCCAGCCGGAAGGAGACGCGCACCTCGTGGCCGTCGAGGGCGGCCGTGACCCCGGTGACCGCGGGTCGCTCGGGCGCTGCCGCGAGGAGCAGGAGGACGAGGAGGGACAGGAGGAGGCGCGGCGGGCGCATCGGCAACCGGACTGTAGCACCGGACGGCGGATAGACTCCTCTTTCCATGGCTGCCACCCCTCGCTCCGGCCCCCGGCAACCCGGCGCGGTGCGCCCGCTCGCGATCAATCGTCGGGCGCGGCACGACTACGAGCTGCTCGAGACGCTCGAGGCCGGCCTCGTGCTCACCGGCACCGAGGTCAAGGCGTGCCGCCTCGGCCGGGTCCAGTTGCGGGACGCCTTCGTGGAGCTGCGCGACGGCGAGGCCTGGCTGGTGGGCGTTCACGTGAGCCCCTACAGCCACGGCAACCGGGAGAACCATCTCCCCGACCGCCCGCGCAAGCTCCTGCTCCACCGCCGCGAGATCGACCGCCTGCTCGGCCGCGTCCAGGTCAAGGGGCTCACGGTCATCCCTCTCTCGCTGCACCTGCGAGGGAACCGGATCAAGGTCGAGCTCGCCGTCGCCCAGGGCCGCAAGAGCCACGACAAGCGGGAGGCCGAGCGCCGCCGCGAAGCCGAGGCCGAGGCCCGGGAAGCGATCCGCGAGCACCGGCGCTGAGGCCGCCTTCCCCGGCAGCGGGATTGCCGCACCGCGTCGTTGACGCCCCGTCTGCTATCTCTTAAGTTTCGGCCGAACAAACGACACCGGCCGGCATTGGGCCCGGCCACGATGAGGAGACCTGGGATGATGCATGCGGTGCGCAAGAGCGGGACCGCGCTGGCGATCTTTCTCGCCGGGGCGCTGATGGCGGCGAGCGCGAACGCCGCGGGATTCGCGCTGTTCGAACATGGTGCCAAGGCGATGGCGATGGGCGGCGCCTTCACGGC
>JAAYLR010000129.1 GCA_012521815.1 Acidobacteriota bacterium | reverse complement strand
GCGCGGCATTGACGCAGTTCGATGCGGGCGATGGTCATGGGGGCGGCTCCTGAACGCGGCGGGGAAGGGATGGGCCATTGTGATCGATTGCCGGACCCGCGCGGCTGCGAAATACTTGGGTCGCCCAGATCACGCCCGTCACCGGAGACCCCATGCCCGCCCAGACCAGAGCGCAGACGGCGATCCAGAGCAGCAGGGTGATCTGGATCGTCGCGCGCGCCCCAAGCCGGTCCTGCAGGAAGCCGAAGACGATCGCGCCCGCTGCCGAGGAGATCTGGACGAGGAGGAAAAGCAGGATCAGCTCGTCGGGGGTGAAGCCGACGGTGCGCTCGGCGTAGACGCCGACGAAGGCGATGACGCTCATCAGCCCCGCCGAGTAGACGAAGAAGACGACGAGGAACCGGACGAGCCCGGAGAAGTGCCGAAGCGCGCGGGCAGTCTCATGGAGGCGGCCGAAGCCGAGGCGGAGGCTCGTGGCGAACGGGTGACTCCTCCGGGGTGCCCGTTCGCGCAGGAAGAGGAAGGTGGGCAGCGCCGCGATCAGGAAGAAGCCGGCAGTCACGGGCCAGACGAGCCGCAGGCCGGCGAGGTTCTCGACCGTGAAGCCGGCCCTGAGCAGCGGCCGGACCGCGAGCAGCGAGGCGAGGCCGCCGAGGTAGCCGAGCCCCCAGCCGAAGCCGGAGATCCGGCCGACGTTTGCCGGGGTCGAGATCTCGGGCAGGAAGGCGCCGACGAGGTTCTCCCCGAGCGAGAAGGCGACGTTCGAGACCACGAAGAGCAGGAGGCCGAGCGCGAGCGCTCCGGGGCGCACGTACCAGAGCCCGGCGGTACCGGCGACGCAGAGGGCGTAGGTCGCGAAGAGGAAGAGCTTCTTGCGCCCGGTTTCGTCGGCGGCGGCGCCGAGGACCGGGGAGAGGAGGACGACGATCAGGTTGCTGGCGGTGATGCCGAGGCCCCAGAGCCGGTCCGCACCGGGACCGGCGGCCACGAGCTTCGTGAAGTAGACGCTGAAGGCCACGGTGACGATCACCGTGGTGTAGCTGGAGTTGGCGAAATCGAACAGCGCCCAGCCGACGATCTCCCGCCGCCGCACCGGCGGCGGGACCGGAGAGTGGCTCATGGTCTGCGGATCCTATCCGTGCCGGCCCCCGTGCGGCGGACCGGGACGGAAGCAACGGGGCGGTCCGGTGCGGGGAGCACCGGGACCGCCCCGGAAGAACGCCGGCATCGGCGCTGGCGAGCGGGTGTCAGCCGAGGGCCTGCACCGCGGTGAGCACCGCGACGTCGGCGAAATCCTGCCAGGTGCAGCCGCGCGAGACGTCGTTGACCGGCCGCGCGAGACCCTGGAGGACGGGGCCGATCGCCTGGGCGCCGCCGAGCCGCTCGGTGATCTTGTAGGCGATGTTGCCGGCGTCGAGATCGGGGAAGACGAAGACGTTGGCGCGCCCGCCGAGCGGGCTGTCCGGGCACTTGCGCTCGGCGACGCCGGGGACGTAGGCGGCATCGAACTGGAGCTCGCCGTCGGCGAGGAGCTCCGGCTCGGCCTCGCGCGCGAGCCGCGCCGCCTCGCGCACCCGGTCGACGTCGGCGTGGGTGGCGCTGCCGCGGGTGGAGAAGGAGAGGAACGCCACCCGCGGCTCGTGGCCGAAGGCACGGGCGGTGGCGGCGGTGGCGCGGCCGATCTGGGCGAGCGTCTCCGGGTCGGGGGCGATGTTCACCGAGCAGTCGGCGTAGAAGAGCACCCGGTCGGGCCAGACCATGAAGAAGACCGAGGAGACGCGCTTGTAGCCGGGGCGCATCCCGATCACCTCGAAGGCGGGGAGGAACGGCTTGGTCTCGCTGCGCAGCCCGGAGACCATCCCGTCGGCCTGCTCCGCCTGCATCGCGAGCGCTCCGAAGTAGTGCGGTTCGCGGGCCCGGGCCGCGGCCAGCTCCGGGGTCATCCCTTTCGCCCGCCGCTTCTCGAGGTAGGCGGCGGCGAATGCCTCGTGGGCGGGGTCGGTCGCCGGGTCGCGCAGCTCGATGCCGGCGAGCTCGATGCCGAGCGCCGCGGCCCGGCCGGTCACCTCGGCGTGGGCACCGACGAGCACCGGACGCGCGAGATCGCCGTCCGCGAGCTCCCGCGCGGCGCGCAGCGCCCGCTCCTCGTTCCCCTCGGGGAAGACGATCCGCGCACCTCTGCCGCGCACCCGGGCGCGGGCCGACTCCATGAACGACATCGCTGGCTCCTTTCCGGAAGAACCGGCCCCGGCGGGCCGCTCCATCACTTCATTCTACTTGCCGCTGCGCGGCGTGAACAGCTACGATTCCCCTCATGAACATCCTCGTCCTCAACTGCGGCAGCTCGTCGTTGAAGTTCCAGGTGATCGCCACCGACCTCGAAGCCATCGAACGTGACGAAGACCGGATGCTGGCGCGTGGCGTGCTGGAACGGATCGGCACCGAAGCCCTGATCACCCTGCGCGCGGAAGGCCGGGCTCCGGTGCGCGACGCGGTGCCGCTGCGCGACCACCGGGCCGCGCTCGATCACGTCCTCCACTGGCTCGTCTCGCCCGATTCGGGCGTGCCCGGGATCTCCTCGCTCAGCGACATCCACGCCGTGGGGCACCGGATCGTGCACGGCGGCGAGCGGCTCACCCGGTCGCTGCTCATCGACGACGCGGCGATCGAGCAGATCGCGGAGTGCATCGAGCTCGCGCCGCTCCACAACCCGGCGAACCTGAAGGGGATCCAGTCGGCGCGCCAGGTCTTCGGCTCCGGGATACCGCAGGCGGCGGTCTTCGACACCTCGTTCCACTCGACGATGCCGCCCGAGTCGTTCCTCTACGCGCTTCCGTACCAGCTCTACGTGCGGCACCGGGTGCGGCGCTACGGTTTCCACGGCACCTCCCACCGCTACGTGGCGTACCGGTACCGGCAGCTCAGCGGCCACGACTACGAGGGGACGAACATCATCACCCTCCACCTCGGCAACGGCTGTTCGGCCTGCGCGATCCGCAAGGGCGCCTCGATCGACACCTCGATGGGGATGACTCCCGCCGAAGGGCTGGTCATGGGCACCCGTTCCGGCGACCTCGATCCGTCGGTTCTCGAGTTCCTCCACCACAAGGAGGGGATGAGCTTCGACGAGCTCGACAGCCTGATCAACAAGCGCTCCGGCCTGCTCGGGGTGAGCGGTCTGACCAACGACATGCGCGACCTGCTCGCCGAGGAGAAGGAACACGAAGACCGCCGCGCGCGGCTGGCGGTGGAGCTCTTCTGTCTGCGGGTGCGGAAGTACATCGGCGCCTACCTCGCGCGCATGAACGGCGCCGACGCCGTGGTCTTCACCGGCGGGATCGGCGAGAACTCCCCCGACATCCGGGGCCGGATCGCCGCCGATCTCGACTTCTTCGGGATCCAGCCCGACGAGGAGCGCAACCGGGAGCTGGTCGGCGGCCGGGAGGGAGAGTTCGGGGCGGAAGGGAGCCGGATCCGCCTCTTCGTGATCCCGACGAACGAGGAGCTCCTGATCGCCCGCGACACGCTCCGCTGCGTGCTCGGCGTCCCGCGCCGCTGGTAGGCCGCGCGCCGCTCAGGCCAGGGCGTTCTGGTGGCCGGTGCCGGCGAGGATCCGCCAGCCGACCACCTTCTCGTCGATCTCGCGCAGGCGCTTGGCGAGGAGGCGGCAGAGCAGGCGCAGGAACTCGAGCGAGGCCTGCGGGTCGAGCGCCAGCATCTCGCGGATCGTCGCCTGGTCGAGCGCCAGCACGGTGAGCGGCCCGCCGTGGGCGCGGGCGTCGGCCGAGCGCGCCTCGCCGTCGATCAGCGCCATCTCGCCGAAGAAGTCGCCGCGCTCGAGGAAGGCGAGCGCCTCTTCGCCGGCGCCGGGGATGAACTTGCTGATCAGCACGCGGCCGTCGAGCACGACGTACATCTCGCGCCCCTCGTCCCCCTCGCCGAAGAGGAGCTCGCCGGCGGCGAAGCGGAGCTCGCGCGAATAGGTGGCGAGCGTGACCAACTCCTTGTTCGAGAGCCCGGATTCGCGGAAGAGCCGGACCTTGTCGCCGGCGTCGACCGCCACCTGCCCGCCGTGACTGCGGTCGCGGCGGCGCAGGCGGAGGAAGTTCTCCGAGCGGTCGTCGACGGGGAAGAAGGTGCGCAGCTGCTCGTTGGTGTCGCGCAGCTTGCGCGAGACCGCGTGCCAGAGGCCCCAGTAGAGCTGCACGCCGAGCTCGGCGGAGCGGGCGACGGCGGCGTCGAGGCTCGCGGCATCGAAGCGCAGCAGCGTCACCGGCCCCTTGGCGAGGGCGTCCCCGGTCCGTTCGCCCCGCGAGAGGAAGCACGCCTCGCCGAAGAGGTCGCCCGGGCGCAGGGTGGCGAGCGGGAAGACGCCGTACGGGGTCGAGCGCTCGATGAGGATCTCTCCCTCCTCGACCTGGTAGAGGTCGGCCCCGGTCGAGCCGTGGGTGAGGATCCGGCTCCCCTTGGCGTGTCGTTCGAGGTGGACCCCGTGGGCCAGCTCGAAGACCTGCTCGTCGGAGAAGTGGGACCACGCCTCGTGATGCCGGATCCGGGCGGCGAGCTCCAGCCGGCCATCACCCGGCGGGCGGGGTGGAGGGGGTGGGGCGCTCCGTTCGAGGAGAGTCGCCTCTTCCCGGAAGCGCTCCCGCCGCCATTCGAGCCGCTCGAAGGCGAGCCGCAGTGCCTCCTGACGCTCGTGGAAGAGCGCGATGACCCGCTGGTTCTCCCAGCCGAGCGCCTGGCGCAGGGTGCGGATCCGGCGCCGCAGGCGCTCGCCTCGCTCCGAGCCGGGCTCGCCGCAGAGGAGGAAGGCGTCGATCGCGGCCTCCAGGGCGGGCCGGAACTGCCGCCGCTCGTACTCGACCTGGCCGAGCAGCTCGGCGGTCACGATGTCGAAGGGGTTCAGCCGGGCGGCCCGGCGGAGCATCTCGGCCGCCCGGTCGAAGTCCTGCCGGGCGAGCATCAGCCGCCCGGCGAGCTTCCATGGGCCGGGATTGCCGCTGTCCTTCGCCTGCGCGATCTCGAGGCACTCGAGGGCCCGGAACGGCTCCCCGCGTTCGGT
>JAAYLR010000128.1 GCA_012521815.1 Acidobacteriota bacterium | reverse complement strand
GTCTCGGCCTCGTCGACGGCGAGCCCGTTGGCACGCAGGTACGCCGCGATGCCGTGCCGGACGGCGGAGTCGTCCTCGACGAGCAGTACCGTCGGTTCAGACACGGGCTCCCTCTCCCGCCCCGAGCGGCTGATACGGGGCCGGCAGGTGGACCGAGACGCGCGCGCCGCCCGCGGGGCGGTTCCCGACCCCGACCGTGCCGCCATGCTCCTCGACCACCCGCTTGACGATCGAAAGGCCCAGCCCGGTCCCGCCCTTGCGCCGCGTGAAGAACGGCTCGAAGCCCCGGGCGAGGGTCTCGGCGTCGAAGCCGGTGCCGGCATCCTCGATCTCGAAGGTCCACCAGGAGAAGCCGTCCTCCTGGGTCTTGCGTGCCGAAAGCCGAACCCGCCCTCCCTCGGGCGAATGCAACAGCGCGTTTTCGAGGAGGTTGCGGAAGACCTGATGCATCCGCCGCGCGTTGAGGGGCAGGACGAGCGCGGGATCTTCGAGCTCCACGCTCACCTCGCACCGCCGGTCCGCCGCCAGCTTCTCGCAGGCCCGCACCGCGTTTTCCACGAGATCGCGCACGAGGAACGGTTCGGGATTGAGCGTCCGCGGCTCACCGTAGTCGCGCAGATCGTTCACGAGGCTCGCGATCCGCTCGGCGCTCTCCCGGAGCGCGGCGACGAAGGAGACGTAGCGGGGATCCTCGCCGAAGGTCGCCTCGAGCGCATCGAGATTGATGAGGATGCCGTAGACCGGATTGCGGATCTCGTGGACGACGCCGACGACCAGGGCCCGCAGCGCCTCCTCGGCCCGCCGCCGTTCGGTGATCTCGGTGCAGAGCCCGGCGACGCGCGTCGGGCGGCTCCCCTCCCGCGCGACGACCTTGCCCGCATCGAAGACCCAGATCCACTCGCCGGTGCGTGTCCGCAGGCGGTACTCCGCCTCGAAGCGCGGTACTCGGCCCTCGAGGTGGGCGCTCATCGCCGCCTCGATCTGCCGGCGATCGTCCGGGTGGACCAGCTTCAACCCCGCTTCGAAGCTCTCCTCGATCCCTCCGGGCGGCAGCCCGACCATCGCGAACCAGCGCGGGCCGCGGTAGAAACGGCCGGTCGTGATCTCCCAGTCCCAGAGCCCCTGCTGCGTGCCTTCGAGCGCGTGATTCAACCGCTCCTCGCTCGCCCGCAGCGCCGAGAGGGCCTCCCGGAGCGCGGTGACATCGCGCGAGACGCCGGCGATCCGGTGGATCCGGCCCCACTTGTTCCGGACCGGGGTCAGGAGGGTCTGGAACGAACGCTCCTTGCCCTCGATCTGGTAGGGCTCTTCGAACTGGAGCGGCTGGCCGCTCGCCTGGACCCGCTCCAGGTAGCCGAGGAGACGGGCTCCGTTCGGGGCGTCGAGGCAGTGCCGGGCAGGCCGTCCGGCGAAGGATGGATCGAGGAAGCCGCGATCCGCGTTCAGGGGCGGGTTCACGGTTTCGAAGGTCATCAGGCCATCCTCGGCGATGCCGACGACCCAGATCCAGTCGAAGACGTTCGGCACGACGTTCGCGAGCGGGCTACCCGTCTCGCTGGGCTCCGGGCCGGGAACGATCTCGGCCTGCACCCGGGGCGGTGCGGCATGACGCGCCCGCGCCCGGCGGAGTGCCTCGCCGAAGTCGGTGGCGCCGGAGAATGCCTCCTCGAACCCGGCCCGGAGGATCTCGGCCACCTCCTCACCCTGCAGGTGCTTCGCCCGCGCGAGCGCCGGAACCCCGGGGTGCCGGGCGCGGAGAGTACAGGCACGGGCCCAGAGGTCGTGGTCGTTCGTCCCGCTCGCCACGATCACGTCCGCGGGGCCACAGCGCAGCGCCTCCAGCTCGGGCTGCCCCCAGCCGGAGGCATCGATCACCGCCGGCTCCTCCCCTTCCGCCGCCGCGACTGCCCTTGCAAGCGCGCCGCTGACGCGCGGCCCGAGCCCAACGGTCAGAAGGCGTGATCTCTTACGCTCGTCGTTCGTCTCTCGCATCCTGCCCTCTCCCGGCACTGTTCCAGCCGGCCCGGTCCGAAGTCAAGCAACTCCCGGACCAGCCGTGACGTCCGGAGAGGCCACGGCCGGAGCCTCCGCGGACGGGCCCGGGGATCCCGCCCGGAAGGGAGGCTCGCGCCCTCCCGAAACGGTCCGTTTCAGGCCGAACCGAGGCGGCCACGCAGGGCGACGGCGACACCGGCGAGGACGAGCCCGCCGCCGGCGACCACCCGGAGGGTGACGGTCTCTCCGAGCCAGAGCGCGCCCACCGCCACCGCCACCACCGGTACGCTGTAGCCGACGAGCCCGGCGAACTGCGCCGAGGTCCTGCGGATCAGCCAGTAGTAGAGCGTGAAGGTGAGGGCGGTCCCCGCGAAGGCGAGGTAGAGGAGCGCGAGCCACGGCCCGGCGGGGACGGCTCGCGGCTCCCACTCCCGTTCGCAGAGGCGGGCGAGCGGGGCGAGCGCCGCGGCGCCGACGAGCGAGGGGACGGAGGCGAGCGACAGGGGCGAGACCTCCCGGCCCCACTTGCGGGTCGCCACCGCGCCGATCGCCGACAGGAGGGGCGAGAGGAGGAAGATGGCCGCCGGCCCGAGCGCCTCGGGGCTCGCGAGCCGGCCGAAATCCTCCGAGAAGAGGAGGACCACGCCCGCGAAGCCGATCAGGATCCCCGCGAGCCGCCCCGCCGAGAGCCGCTCCTCGGGCAGCCAGAGGTGCGCGAGGAGGGCGATGAAGAGCGGCATCGTCGCGAAGAGGACCGAGGCGAGGCCGGAGGGCACCCACTGTTCGGCCCAGTAGACGACCCCGTACGAACCGCCGAAGGTGCAGAGGCCGTTGACCAGCCAGAGGCGCCGCTCGTGCCGGGCCCGGCCCAGGCGGAGGCCGAGGAAGGGCACCGCGAGCAGGAGGAGCGAGCCGGAGAGCGCGAAGCGCAGCACGACCCCGGTGAACGGCGGGATCGCCGCGAGGCTCACCCGGATCGCCGCCCAGGTGGTCCCCCAGATCAGCGTCAGGACGCCGAAGACGAGGGCGATCAGCCAGCGCGGCGCAGCTCGCTCGACGTTGGTCACGTCACGGATGGAGAGACACGGCCGCGGGCGGTCGCGGCCGCG
>JAAYLR010000127.1 GCA_012521815.1 Acidobacteriota bacterium | reverse complement strand
GGGCGGGGGAGGGGTCGACGAATCCGTCACCACGATGCGGTAACCAACGCGGTTCGAACCGCGTTCCGCGACCGCCACGATTTCGATCGCGCCCACCCCGGTCGCGGTGAAGGTGGCGGCGGCGATGCCTGTGCTGCCGGTCGTCGAGCTCGTCGTGGCCGGGGTCACGAGATCCGCGCCATGCGTCGCCTCCCAGCGGATGTCGCTCCCGGAAACCGGAGCGCCATCACTCCCGCTGAGGCGAACCTGCAGGGTGAAGCCGGGGGCCGAGAGATCGACGTCGAGCCCCGTCGGGCCGACCGGCGCGAGCAGGTACTGCTGGGCCTGCTGCGAAATGTCGATCGTGAAGGTAACGGGGTTCGCGTTGAGGTCCGCGGGCGCCGTCGCGGTGATCGTGACCCTGCCGGCGGCGGTGGCGGTGAAGGTGGCGGTCGCTTCGCCGTTCGAATTCGTCGTCGAAGTGCGCGTCGCCGGGGTGACCGCGCCGCCGGCTGAGGCCGCCGACCAGCTGATGCTGGCGCCCGAAATGGGTTGGTTGCTGGCCGAGCGCAGGCGAACCCGGAGGGTGAAGCTGGGGGTTCCGAGATCGATGTCGAGCTCCGTCGGGCCGACCGGTTCGAGCACGAACTGCTGGGTCTGTTGCGAGATGTCGATCGTGAAGGTAACAGGTACCAGCCCAGTGCCCGCGGGTGTCGCCGCGGCGATCATGACCCTTCCGGCGGCTGTGGCGGTGAAGGTGGCGGTCGCTTCGCCGTTCGAATCCGTCGGCGTGATGTACAACGTCGGGGTGACCGCGCCGCCATGCGAGGTCGCCGTCCATTCGATATCGACGTCAGGAATGGGAATGGTGGTGGAGCCAGCGGTCCAGAACAGACGAACCCGGAGGGAGAACGTCGGGCTGCCCAGATCGACGTTGAGCGCCGTTGGCCCCACCGGAACGAACTGCTGGGCCTGTACCTCGGAGGGGAAGCCGACGAAACCGGCGAGGACGAGGAGGACGAGGGCCGCGACGCGGAAGCGCCACGAGCTGGACGGAGCAGGAGCCATCGGTGTCTCCTTTTCTCGATCCGAGACCCGCCGCCGTTGCTGGCTGCGGGTGGCCTGCTGTTTTGCAAGGCAGTGGCGATTCTACCAGCAAACGGCGACCCCGGTGGGCCGCCGGCCGTGGCGCTCGCGGAGCTTCTCGATGACCTCGTGCTCGTCGTCGATCCGGATCTGCATCACGCGCTGGCCGTCGTTGACGGTCAGAACTCGAAGCGCAGGCCGCCGTTGAACGACTCGAAGGTGTAGTTCCCGTGGTCGAAGTGGCGATCCCAGGAGACGAAGAAGCTCCCCACCGGATGCGCCGAACGCGGGTGGAGTCCGTCACCAGCGGTGCGGGCGGCGTCCTCGGCCTTACCGGTAGCGGCAGCCGGTCAGGCCGGATCGGGGGGGCCGTCCGGGGTGAGCGCGAAGTCGAGCATCTGGTCGCCCGCGAAGAGGAAGCGGCCGTCGAACCGCTCCCCCGCGAGCAGCCGCGGCAGCCAGTGGCGGTCGTCCTCCCACATCGAGTCGTAGGGGATCGCGCTGAGCGGGCACCAGAACGGGAGCGCTTCGGCGGTCGCGGCGGGCTCTCCCTCGACGCCGCTCGCGCGGAAGACGTGGACGTGGAGCGCGTAGCCGTCGACGAACTGGAAACGGAGGGTGCCCTGTTCGACGAGACCGAGCGGGTGTGCCCGCACCTCCTCCTCGAACTCCCGCCGGGCCGCGGCGAGCGGGGTCTCGCCGGGCTCGAGCCGGCCGCCGGGGCCGTTGACCTTCCCCGCGCCGAGGCCGCGCCGTTTCTCGATGAGGAGGATCTCGCCGTCGCGGATCGCGAAGACGAGCGTCGCCCGCTCCGTCGGGAGCCAGGTCTGCCAGTCGATGTCGCCGAGGGTGCGCACGCCGGGCAAGGGTAACGCGCCGGTGCGGCAGCGGCAACGTGCGGAGCGCTGCGCCCCGGTCGGCGGCTCAGCCCGGCAGCGCGTCGTAGAGCGCCTCGAACTGCCCGGCCAGTTTGTGGCGGGGGGCGAGGCTCACCAGCGGGCGGCCGGCGGCGTGAGACTCGCGCATTTTCACCGACGGAGAGAGGAACGGCCGCAGGAGCGGGAACCCCTCCGCCTCGAGCTCGCCGACGAGCCGCTGCGGCAGCCGCGCGCGGCCGTCGAACTGGTTGACGACCACCCCTTCGATGGCGAGCTGCGGGTTGTGGTCGGCGGCCACCTCGCGCACATGACCGCGCAGCAGGTAGAGCGCCTGGCGGGAGAAGTCGTCGCAGTCGAACGGGATCAGGCAGCGGTCGGCGGCGACCAGCGCCGAGATGGTGAAGAAGCCCACCGCCGGCGGCGTGTCGAGGTAGATCTCGTCGTAGCGCAGGCGGGCGAGCGCGTCGCGCAGCTTGAAGATCTTGTAGCGCGCCTGGAGCTTCTCCTCGAGACTGCCGAGCTCGGGATGCGAGGGGACGAGATCGAGCTTCGGGATGCCGGTCGGATGCACGTAGTCGGCGAGGGGGCGATCGGGGAGGAGCGAGAAGCCGAGCGAGCCCTCGTAGAACTCCTTGAGCGTAGGCGCGGTCTCCGGGGCGCGTTCGCCGAGCAGGTAGCGGGTCGAGTCGGCCTGCGGATCGAGATCGACGACCAGCGTCCGCCGTCCGCGCCCGGCCGCCACCGCCGCGAGGTTGCAGACGATCGACGTCTTGCCGACGCCCCCCTTCTTGTTGAAGACCACCCGGCGCACGGTCGGCATCGCATCCTCCTCGTCTGCCGCGATGCGGCATCCGGGGCAGTGTAGCCGCCTCCCGGTTGGCGCGGCAAGCCGGAGCGGGGTTCAGTCGCGGCCGACCCGTCCCTGGCGTTCGCTATCGTCGAGCCCGGAGGCGATCGTCTCCCGTACGGTGGCGATCAGCTCCTCGTCCGAGGGCCAGGAGGCGGGGTCGAGCGGTGGGTGGATCAGCACCCGGATCCGGCCCGGTCGCGGGACGTGGCAGCCTTTCGGAAGGACGCGCATCGAGCCCGAGATCGTCACCGGCAGGATCGGCAGCGCGAGCTGACGGGCCATCACGAAGCCGCCCTTCTTGAACGGCAGGAGCCGTCCGTCGGGGCTGCGCGTCCCTTCGGGGAAGAAGACCACGGAGACCCCGCCCGTGAGCCGGGGCTTGGCCTCCTCGAGGCTGGCGATCGCGCGCGCGGAGGAGCGGCGGTCGACGAAGATGTGGCCGATCGCCGCGCAGGCCCAGCCGAGGAACGGCACCCGGCGCAGCTCCTCCTTCATCACCCAGCGGAACTCCCGGCCGAGGAAGCCGTAGAGGGCGAGGATGTCGTAGTCGCCCTGATGGTTCATGAGGATGACGTACGACTGCCCGGGCACCATCCGCTCCCGCCCGGTGACCCGGATCCGCACGAAGCTCACCCGGACGAGCCACCACGCCCAGATGGTGCCGCAGTAGAAGGCGACCCGCTGGCTCCAGGTGGCGAGGGCGATCGCCACCGTCCCCCAGAAGGCGGTGGTGACGGCGACCATCGGATAGAGGACGGCGAGCATCCAGGGGGTGAAGAGCCAGCGCCACGGCTCCCGCCAGGGGCGGGGAGGCCGGGGCTCCACGCCTCCGCTCTGCTCGCTCGCTTCCACTTCCGCCATCGTCCGCTCTCCTTCCGCGCGCCGGCTCGCCGTCCGGACGCGAGAAGCGAGTCTACCGGGTGGCGCGGACGGTCGGGGAGGGGAGCGGCAGGTTCAGCGGCGCGCTCGCGTCCTTTTCGATAGCGCCCGGCTGGGGGGATGGAGAAGGGGAGAACGGGCAGGGGAGAGAGCGATGCGGATGCGGACGGGGAAGTCGAGAGGATGGTGCCTGCTCGCGGCGCTGCTGCTGCCGGCCGCGGCCGGCGGCGAGGTGCTGGTCTTCCGGGCGGGCGACGAGTTCGTCCAGACCCGGGGCGGCTGGATCGAGCGCGGTGACCGGCTGCTCTTCCACGACCGGAGCGGACGGCTCTACTCGGTGGCGCTGCGGGAGGTCGACCTGCCGCGCTCGCGCGAGCTCAACGCCCGGCTCGCCCGCGAGGGGGGAGCGGTGCTGGCGGGGCTCGTGCCGGCCGGCCCGGTCGCGGCCGAGCGGGAGCTCGCCGTCGCCGACATCCCCGACGCGCTGAAACATCGGGGGGAGGCGTTGCCGGAGGAACGGGAGGGACCGGCGGCCCGCACCGCCGCCGTTCGCGACGAGGAGACCGCCCGCGGGATCGCGGCGCGGCCGCTGCCGAAGCTCCGCCGGCGCGACCCGGTCCCGAAACCCGAACCTTCGTCCGGGAAGAGTCGCCCCGGAAGCCGGCGGCTCGAGCCGGGAGGGCGGCGGTAGCCGGCCGCCGCTCTCTGTCCCGAAAAACGAGCACGCCGCCGCTGCGCTCGCGCCGGGGTGGCTACGACGTGGCGTCCACCGGCGGCTCGATCCCGACGGCGAGGGTGCCGTCGCGGGCCGTGACGTGGATGGTCGCCCCTTCGCCGGCCTCGCCGGCCACGAGCGCGCGGCCGATGCGGGTTTCGAGCTCGCGCTGCAGGTAGCGCTTGAGCGGCCGGGCGCCGAAGACCGGGTCGAAGCCGTGGCGGGCGGCGAGCGCGCGCGCCTCCGGGGTGAGGTCGAGCCGCACGCCGCGTTCGCCGAGCCGGCGGCGCAGGTCGGCGGTGAGCAGGTCGACGATCTGTTCGATCTCTTCCAGACGCAGCGGCTTGAAGAGGACGGTGTCGTCGATCCGGTTGAGGAACTCCGGCCGGAAGTGACGGCGCAGCTCGGCCATCACCGCGTCGCGGGTCGCCTCGGCGATCTCTCCTGCGGCGTCGATCCCCTCGAGCAGGAGATGCGAGCCGAGGTTCGAGGTCATGATGACGACCGTGTTCTTGAAGTCCACCGTGCGCCCCTGGGCGTCGGTCAGGCGGCCGTCGTCGAGCAGCTGGAGCAGGACGTTGAAGACGTCGTGGTGCGCCTTCTCGATCTCGTCGAAGAGGAGGACGGAGTACGGCTTGCGGCGCACCGCCTCGGTGAGCTGCCCGCCCTCCTCGTAGCCGACGTAGCCCGGCGGGGCGCCGACGAGCCGGGAGACGGTGTGGCGCTCCATGTACTCGGACATGTCGATGCGCACGAGCGCCTCCTCGCTGTCGAAGAGGGCCTCGGCGAGCGCCTTGGCGAGCTCGGTCTTGCCGACCCCGGTCGGGCCGAGGAAGAGGAACGAGCCGATCGGGCGGCGCGGGTCCTTGATGCCGGAGCGGGCGCGGATCACCGCGTCGGTGACCAGCCGGACCGCCTCGTCCTGGCCGATTACCCGCCGGTGGAGGATCTCGTCGAGGCGCAGGAGCTTCTCCCGCTCCGCCTCCACGAGGCGGGTGACCGGGATCCCGGTCCAGCGGGAGACGACCTCGGCCACCTCGGCCTCGCCGACGCTCTCGCGCAGGAGGCGCGGGGTGTCGCCGTCGCGCGTCTTCGCCTCGGCGGTTGCCAGACGCGCTTCGAGCCCGGCGAGGACGCCGTACTTCAGCTCGGCGGCACGGCTCAGGTCGGCGGCGCGCTCGGCCTGCTCGATGGCGAGACGGGTCTGCTCGATCTCCTCGCGCAGCCCGCGGACCGTGGCGATCTCGGCCCGCTCCTGCTCCCACTGGGCGCGCATCGCGCTCTGCCGCTCCTTCAGGTCGGCGAGCTCGCGGCGCAGGTCGGCGAGCCGTTCGCGGCTCCCCTTGTCGCTCTCCTTGGCGAGCGCCTGCTGCTCGATCTCGAGCTGGAGGACCCGGCGGGAGACCTCGTCGAGCTCGGCGGGCAGCGAGTCGATCTCGGTGCGGATCATCGCGCTCGCCTCGTCGATCAGGTCGATCGCCTTGTCGGGCAGGAAACGGTCGGAGACGTACCGGTTCGAGAGGACCGCGGCCGCCACGAGCGCGCTGTCCTGGAT
>JAAYLR010000126.1 GCA_012521815.1 Acidobacteriota bacterium | reverse complement strand
GAGCAGGATCTCGTCTGCGAACGGGATCAGGTCGGGCACGGCGAGATCGACGAGGAAGAGGATGAGGAAGATGGTGAAGGCCTGCGGAAACTTCAGGCGGGTAGCGACCTTCTGCGCCATCCGGCGTGCCCCGAGCGGTCCGAACATGGAGCGATTCTAGCCGCAGCGGCCCGTCAGCCACCGGCCACGAGCGCCCAGCGCGCGGCGCCCAGCAGCGCGGCGTTCCGGTGGAGGATCACCCGCACGGGGATCCGTTCGAGCAGGTCGCGCATCGGCTCGCGGCCTTGGAACGCCTCGAGGAAGGTGGAGCTGCCGAGGCGGCCGAGGAGCTTCGGCGCGATCCCGCCGCCGAGGAAGACGCCGCCGGTCGCCATCATGCGCAGGGCGAGGTTGCCGGCCTCCGCGCCGTAGAGGCGCACGAAGAGGTCGAGCGTGGCGAGCGCCTCGCGGGAACGCTCGCCGCTCGCGGCCTGGGTGATCGCCGCCGCGGGATCCCCTTCCTCGCGGGCGGCCGCGTACCAGTCGGGAGCGGGCAGGCCGGCGCGGGCGAGGAAGAACTCGTAGATGGCGGCGATCCCGGGCCCCGAGAGGAGCCGCTCCCAGGTCACCCGGCTGCCACGCTTGCGCAGGAAGCGGAGGAGCTCGATCTCCAGCTCGCTCTCCGGAGCGAAGGAGGCGTGACCCCCTTCGGTCGCGAACGGCCGCCAGACGCTGCCGTCCCAGTGGACCCCCGCCTCGCCCAGCCCGGTCCCGGCGGCGATCAGCGCGAGGTTTCCGCGGGCGTCTTCGGCACCGGGGGTGAGCACCGCGAGGTCGCGGCTGCCGAGCGCCGGCAGCGCGTGGGCGAGCGCCTCGAGATCGTTGAGCAGCCAGGCGCCGCGGAGCCGGAAGCGGGCCGCCAGCTCCCGGGCGTCCACCGTCCACGGCAGGTTCGTCAGGCGGCAGCGGCCGTCGCGAACCGGTCCGGCGACGCCGAGGCAGAGCCGGTCGGCGCGAAAGAGCGATTCGTCGAGGAAACGCGCGAGGATCTCGTCGAGGCCGCGGTGCTCCCGGCTCGCGTAGCTGCGCTCGAAGAGGAGGCTGAGCGCCGTGCCGTCCGCCTCGTAGAACGCGAGGCGGACGTTCGTCCCACCGACGTCACCGGCGAGGAGGTGGAGCGTGCGCCCGCGCGTCTTTCCCGGCATCGTCAGGAGAAGTGTAGCCGGATCTCCATCTGCTTCGCCAGCGTGGATCTCGCCCCCGCGCGACGCGCTTCAGTGCGGGAAGCCGGCCGGGACCTCGCGGGGCGGTTCGCTGCTGAAGCGGAGCTGCCCTTCGTGGAGCGAAGCGCCCCGCAACGCCAGCGCGAGCACCTCGCCGAGGTCGGAGACGGGGTAGGGGCGCAGGATGCGCAGCACCTCGTCGGGCAGCTCGGTGAGCTCGGGCTCGTTCTCCTTCGGCAGCACGATGTCGCGGATGCCGGCGCGCACCGCGCCGAGGATCTTCTCCTTGAGCCCGCCGATCGGCAGCACCCGGCCGGTGAGGGTGATCTCGCCGGTCATCGCGAGGTCGTGGCGCGCCGGGCGGCCGGCGAGCGCCGAGACGAGCGCCGTCGCCATCGTCACTCCGGCCGACGGCCCGTCCTTCGGGATCGCCCCGGCGGGGACGTGCACGTGCACGTCGCGGCTGAACGCCTCCTCGTCGATACCGAGGCCGGCGGCGTGCGCCTTCGCGTACGACCAGGCGGCGCGCGCCGACTCCTTCATGACGTCGCCGAGCTGCCCGGTGAGGACGAGATCCCCCTTGCCGCGCATCGTGGAGGCCTCGACGAAGAGGATGTCCCCGCCGACCGGGGTGTAGAACATGCCGGTGGCGACGCCGATCTGATCCTCCTTGGCGGCGCGCTCGGGATGGACCCGGGGGCGGCCGAGGAGGCTCTCGACCTCCTCGGCGCCGGCCCGCATCGCGGTCACCTCGCCGGTGGCGAGGCGGCGGCCCACCTTGCGCGCGAGCTTGCCGAGCTCGCGCTCGAGCTGCCGCACGCCGGCTTCCCGCGTGTAGCGCTGGATGACGGTCGCGAGCGCGTCGTCGCTGACCTCGAGCTCGCCGTCGAGGAGACCGTTCTCCTCGAGCTGCCGGGGCAGCAGGTACTGGCGGGCGATCGCCAGCTTCTCGTGTTCGGTGTAGCCGGCGAACTCGACCACCTCCATCCGGTCGAGCAGCGGCGCCGGGATGTTCTGCAGGAAGTTCGCGGTGGTGATGAAGAGGACCTCGGAGAGATCGAACGGCACGCCGAGGTAATGGTCGGTGAAGCTGTCGTTCTGGGCCGGATCGAGGACCTCCAGCAGCGCGCTCGCCGGGTCGCCCTGGAACGAGACACCGAGCTTGTCGATCTCGTCGAGCAGGAAGACGGGGTTCTTCGTTCCCACCTGGCGCATCCCCTGGATGATCCGGCCCGGCATCGCCCCGACGTAGGTGCGCCGGTGGCCGCGGATGTCCGCCTCGTCACGGGCGCCGCCGAGCGAGATCCGCACGTACTCGCGCCCCATGGCGCGGGCGATCGACTTCGCGATCGAGGTCTTGCCGACTCCCGGCGGGCCGGCGAAGAGGAGGATCGGGCCCTTGCCCGGTTTCCGGTCCGGCTTCGGCGCCGCGTCCCGTGCTTCCGGCTCGGCCTCCGGGTCGCCGGCCGGAACCGGCGCCGGCAGTTCGAGCTCCTCCTCCTGCGGTGGCTGCTGGAAACGCTGCCGGAGCTTGCGCACCGCGAGGAACTCGAGCACCCGGTCCTTGACGTCCTTGAGCCCGTAATGATCCTCCTCGAGGATCTCGGTGGCGCGCGGCAGGTCGAGGATGTCCTCGCTCCGCTCTCCCCAGGGGAGCTCGGAGATCGTCTCGAGGAAGGTGCGGATGACCTGCGACTCCATCGACTCGCGGCTGATCCGCTGCAGGCGGCTGAGCTCGCGGTCGACCTCCCGCCGCACCTCGTCGCTCAGGTCGAGGAGCGCGAGCTTTTCGGAGAGCTCGTCGAGGTCGGAGCCGTCGTCCTCCTCGTCGAGCTCCTTCTGGATCGCGCGCAGCTGCTCGCGCAGGAACGCCTCCCGGTGACGGAGGCCGAGCTCGGCGCGGACCTTCGAGCGGATCTCCTCCTGCGCCTCCAGCACGGTGAGCTGGCGCTGGACGTGCACGAGCACGCGGCGCATCCGCTCCTCCACCTCCGGCGTCTCGAGCAGCGCCTGCCGGTCGGCCGTGGTGGCGTCGACGTAGGCGGCGACGAAATCGGAGAAGCGGCCGGGATCGTCGAACCCGGCGATCAGCCGCTGCAGTATCTCCTCCGGCATCCCGGAGCGCCGGCCGACGTCGGTGGCCCGCTCGCGCAGCTCCCGGACGAGGGCGAGGAACGCCGGAGCTTCGGAGTTCTCGCTCGCGATCTCGGGGGTCTCGACCGTCACCGCCTGGAGGTACCCGTCGTGCTCTTCGAGGCGCACCGCCGTGGCTCGCCGCTCGCCGTGGAGGACGAGCTGGTAGCCGTTGACCCCGCGCTGCACCTGGGAGATCGTCGCGATCGTCCCGACCCGGTGGAGCAGGTCGGGGGTCACGAGATCGCCGTTTTCACGCTGCGCGATCACCATGATCCGCCGGCCCGGCTCGGAGAGCGCGGCCTCGATCGCCTTCAGGGTACCTGCGCGTCCGGCACCGATCGGCATCGTGATGCCGGGAAAGAGCACCGAGTCGCGCAACGGGAGGACGGGAAGGGTCTGCGATTCGCTCATGGACACCTCTGATAGGGCCGGCGATCGCCGGCCTGCCCGCTATAACCGCGCCCCGGGAGGTGGCATTCCCGGCGCGCGGTTCGCCGCCGCCCTGGCGGGGCGGCCGGCGGGGGGCGGGTTCATTCGCTGCGGAAGAGGAAACGCAGGGTGCCGAGGTCGAGGAGGTCGCCGTCGATGAGGTGGTATTCGCTCACCCGGATACCGTTGACCAG
>JAAYLR010000125.1 GCA_012521815.1 Acidobacteriota bacterium | reverse complement strand
GCCCCGCGCCCGGTGCAGGAGGCGGTCTTCCGCACCCAGTGCGAGCTCGCGATCGACCTCGGCCTGCCGGTGATCGTGCACAACCGGGAGTCGGACGACCGGCTCCTCGCGCTCCTCGCCGAGCCGGCGCTCGCCCCGCTCGCCGCTGATCTCCACAGCTTCGCCGGCGGCGCCGCGATGGCGCGGCGGCTGCGCGACCGGCCGTTCGTCTTCGGCGTCTCGGGAATGGTGACCTTCAAGAAGGCCGAGAACGTCCGCGAGGCGCTGCCGCTCTTCGGCGCGGACCAGCTCCTCGTCGAGACCGACAGCCCCTACCTCGCGCCGGTGCCGTACCGCGGCCAGCGCAACGAGCCGGCGTACGTCGTCGAGGTCGCGGCCCGCGTCGCCGCGGAGCTCGGCTGCGAGCCCGGCGAGATCGCCCGCCGGAGCCGCGAGAACTTCTTCCGCTTCTTCGCGAAAGCGCGCGCCTGAGCGCGGTCTTCAGACCGGGTTCGGCACGTCGACGAAGGTGACCTCGAGCCCGAGCTCGCGGGCGAGGTGCTCGCCGAGCGCGAGCACGCCGAGCCGCTCGCCGGCGTGGTGGCCGACGGCGAGGTAGTGGATCCGGTTCTCCCGCGCCGTCGCCATCACCCACTCGGTGGCCTCGCCGGTGACGTAGGCGTCGAGCCCGGCCGCGATCGCCTGATGGACCTCGCGCTGGGCGCCGCCGGAGACGATCCCCACCGTGGTGAGCGGATCGGGTCCGGCGAGGAAGGCGAGCGGCTCCTGGCGGAAGAGACCCCGGCAGCGGGCCACCAGCTCGGTCGCGGCGACCGGCGCCGGGAAGCGGCCGGAGAAGCCGGTCGGCAGCCCTTCGTGGAGGGCGAACGGGGCGAGGTCGACGAGCCCGAGTGCGCGTGCCGCCACGGCGTTGTTGCCCACCTCCGGATGGCGGTCGAGCGGGAGGTGGTAGCCGAGGAGCGAGATCTCGTGGCGCAGCAGCAGCGCCACCTTGCGCCGCATCGGCCCGGTGAGCACCCGGGGCATCCCCTCCCAGAAGAGGCCGTGGTGGACGAGCACCGCGTCGGCCCCGCGGGCGACGGCCTGTGCGAGGAGCTCCTCGCTCGCCGAGACGCCGGTCACGAGGCGGCCGACCTCGCTCCGCCCCTCGACCTGCAGGCCGTTGGGGGCGTAGTCGCGCCCGGCGCCGGCGTCGAGATACCGGTCGAGATGGGCGACGAGGGTGGCGAGCGGAACGGTCGCGGTCATGGCGCTCCTCCCGGGAGACGAGGAAAGGGCCGGCATCCCCGTGCGGGGAGGCCGGCCCGGATGAGTATACGCAGGGAGGCTGGCGTCAGTGGCCGCGGCGGCCACCCGGGCCGCCCCGGCCACCCCGATCGTGACGGCCGTTGCGGCCGTTGCGGTCGTTGCGGTCGCGCCGGCCGCCGCGCTCTTCGCGCCGCGGGCCGCCGCCGGCCGGGGCCGGTTCGCCCATCCCCTCGTACTGCGCGGGGTCGTAGTCGGGCGCCTCCATGATCACCGCCTTGCGCGAGAGCCGCACGCGGCCGGAGTCGTCGATGTCGATCACCTTCACCTCGATCTCGTCCCCTTCCGAGACGATGTCGCTCACCTCGCGCACCCGGTAGGGGGCGAGCTCGCTGACGTGGACGAGGCCGTCGGTGCCGGGGAGGATCTCGACGAAGGCGCCGAACGACTCCACCCGGCGGACGGTGCCGGTGTAGACCTTGCCGATCTCGGGCGTCTCGGTGAGGCGCTCGATGATCTGGATCGCCCGCCGCGCCGCCTCGCCGTCGGGCGAGGCGATGATCACCCGGCCGTCGTTCTCGATCTCGATCTCGCAGCCGGTCTCCTCGACGATCGAGCGCACTGTCTTGCCGCCGGCGCCGATGACGTCGCGGATCTTCTCCTTCGGGATGTGGAGGGTGTGCAGCCGCGGCGCGTGGAGCGAGAGCTCCGAGCGCGGCCGGGCGAGCACCTGATTCATCAGGCCGAGGATGTGGAGCCGGCCGGCCCGCGCCTGCTGCAGGGCCTGCGCCATGATCTCGCGGGTGATGCCGGTGATCTTGATGTCCATCTGGAGGGCGGTCACGCCCTCGCCGGTCCCGGCGACCTTGAAGTCCATGTCGCCGTAATGGTCCTCCTGCCCGGCGATGTCGGAGAGGACGGCGTGGCTCTCCTCGCCCTTGATCAGGCCCATCGCGACCCCGGCCACCGGGGCGAGCAGCGGCACGCCGGCGTCGAAGAGGGCGAGCGAGCCGCCGCAGATCGTGGCCATCGAGGAGGAGCCGTTCGACTCGAGGATGTCGGAGACCACGCGCACGGTGTAGGGG
>JAAYLR010000124.1 GCA_012521815.1 Acidobacteriota bacterium | reverse complement strand
GTCCACCAGCTGCGGCAGGTCTACGACCTGCTCGGCACCGCGCACTCCGACTTCGCGCCGGGTGGAGACGCCGACGACGCGGCGGCGGTGGCGGCGATCCGCGAGCTCGACCGCCGTACGCTCGGCGAGGCGCGGGCGATCCACACGATCTCGGGCAACGTGCGCGACCGCCTGGAGCGGTACAACGGGCTGGCGGCGGAGGTGCTCTATCCGCCGCCGCGTCTCTTCGACCGGCTCGTGCCGGGCCCGTACGGGGAGTACGTGGTCACCGCCGGGCGGCTCGAGCCGCTCAAGCGCTTCGACCTGCTCGTGCGCGCGCTCGCCACGACCCGGGAGCCGGTGCGCTGCGTGATCGCCGGCCGGGGGCCGGAGCGGGAGGCGCTCGCGGCGCTCGCCGCCCGGCTCGGCGTCGCCGACCGGGTCGCGCTGCCCGGCTTCGTGTCCGACGACGAGCTCGTCGCCCTCTACGCCGGCTCGCTCGCGGTCTTCTACGCCCCGGTGGACGAGGATTACGGCTTCGTCACCGTCGAGGCGTTCCGCGCCGCGAAGCCGATGGTCACCACCCACGACGCCGGCGGGGTGCTGGAGTTCGTGCGCGACGGCGAGAACGGTTTCGTCTGCCCGCCGGCGCCGGAGGCGATCGGCCGCCGCCTCGACCAGCTCTACCGCGAGCGCGAGCTCGCCGCGCGGCTCGGCGCCGCCGGGGCGCCGCGGGTAGCCGGGATCGGCTGGGACCAGGTGGTGCGGACGCTGCTCGAGACGCCGTGAGAGTCGCGGTCTACAGCCCGCTGCCGCCGCAGCGCTCGGGGATCGCCGACTACACCGCCGAGCTCCTGCCCGCCCTCGCCCGCCACGCCGAGCTCGAGCTGGTCACCGAGCCGGGGCAGAGCCTCGCCCCGGACCTCGCCCACTGGCCGCGCCGGCCCGTGGCGGAGCTCGCCGGGGCGATCGCCCGCGGCGAGACCGACGTCGTCCTCTACCACCTCGGCAACAGCGCGGAGTACCACGAGCGGATCCTGGAGACCGCGCTCGCGCTGCCCGGCGTCGTGGTGCTCCACGAGTACGTCCTCCACGACCTCGTGCGCGGGGCCGCCCTGCGCCGCGGCGAGCCCGATCTCTGGATCGCCGAGCTCGCCGCCTGCTACGGCGCGGCGGGGGAGCGGGCGGCGCGGCGGGCGCTCGCGACCGGGGTGGGGCTCGAGCCGCAGCGGTGGCCGCTCTTCGAGCCGGTCGTCGACCGCTGCCGGGCGGTGATCGTCCACAGCGAGTTCGCCCGCCGGCGGATCCTCGCCGCGCGGCCGCGGGCGGAGGTCGCGGTGGTGCGCTTCCCGCTGAGCCTGCCCGGCTCCCCGGCCGGCCGCGCCGAGGCCCGCCGCCGGCTCGGGCTCGACCCCTCGGAGCCGCTCCTCGGCCTCTTCGGCCACGTCGTTCCCACGAAGCGGCCGCAGGTGGTGGTGCGGGCCCTCGCGCGGCTGCGCGAGCGGTTCCCGGCGGCGCGGCTCCTCATCGCCGGGGAGATCTCCCCCTACCTTCCCGGCGGCGCGGAGCTCGCCGAGGCGCCGGGGGTGAGCGTCCTCGGGCGGCTCGATCTCGACCGGTTCCATCTCGCGATGGAGGCGGTGGACGTGGCGGTCAACCTCCGCTATCCGGTCTCGGGCGAGACGTCGGCGACCCTGATCCGCCTGCTCGGGCTCGGCCTCCCGGTGGTGGTCAGCGACGCCGGCTCGTTCGTCGAGATCCCGGAGAGCTGCTGCGTGCGGGTGCCGGTCGGCGCAGCGGAGGAGGAGAGCTTGGTCGCGGTGCTCGCCGAGCTGCTCGCCGCGCCGGCGCTGCGCGCCGCGATCGGCGCCAACGCCCGCGCCTACACCGCCGCGCACCACGCGCTGGCGGCATCGGCGCAAGGGTACGCGGAGCTCCTCGCCCGGGTCGCGGCCGGAGGTGGACACGCGCCGGGGCCGGCCGAAGGGCCGCGCCCTCTCCCCTCCGAGCTGCCGCTCGCGGAGCGGCTCCTCGCCCGCCTCGGCCGCACCCTCGCGGACCTCGGGGTGGACGACGGCGACGAGGCGACGCTCGACCGGGTGGCGGCTGCGGTGGCCGAGGTGGGCTGGGGGCTGCGGCCGTGAGGGTCGCGGTCTGGAGCCCGTTGCCGCCGGCCCCTTCGGGGATCGCCGACTACACCGCCGAGCTCCTGCCGGCGCTCGCCGCCCACTTCGAACCGGAGCTCGTCGTCGCGCCGGGCGTCCCGCTCGCCCCCGAGCTCGGCCACTTTCCTCGGCGCCGGCCGGCGGCGCTCGCGCGCGCCCTCGCCGGCGGCGCGGTGGACGCCGTGCTCTATCACCTCGGCGACCATCACCGCTTCCACGCCGCGATCTGGCGGGCCTGCCGGGAGCTGCCCGGCGTCGCCGTCCTCCACGAGATCGCCCTCCACCACCTCGTGCGCGACGCGACGCTCC
>JAAYLR010000123.1 GCA_012521815.1 Acidobacteriota bacterium | reverse complement strand
CTCTTTCTCCCCCGGCCGTTCGACGGGGTCGTGCTCGAGAGCGACAGCCCCGGCGCGGTCTGGGTGCGCAGCGTCGTGCCCGGCTCGGGGGCGGCGGAGGCCGGGCTGCGGCCGGGCGACCGGATCGCCGGCATCGACCGGGTTCTGCTGCGCTCCACCGCGCACGCCGACGAGATCCTCGCCGCCCGGCGGGCGGGGGAGGTGGTGCCGTATCTGGTGGCGCGCGACGGCACGCTGCGGGAGGTGTCGGTCAGGCTCGGCTACCGCGCCTTCATCGACTTCTCGTACCTGTTCGCCTGCCTGCTCGGCTTCGGCTTCTTCGCCATCGGCAAGTTCGTCCTCCGGCGGCAACCCGGACTCCGCTCGGCGCAGGTCTTCTTCATCCTCACGGTCCTCTTCCTCGCCTTCCTCGTCTGTCGCCTGCGGCCCGCCTCCTACACCTGGATGGACAGCTTCGCCCTCGGGCTGGGGATGATCGCGCTGCTCCTCCTGCCCGCGAGCTTCCTCCACTTCTTCCTGATCTTCCCGGAACCAGTGCCGCTGCGGCCGCTGCCCGGAGCGCCGGACTTCCGGCGGCGCCGGCGGCTCTGGACCGGAGCGCTGCTCGCGATCTATCTCCTGCCACTCGCGGTGCTCGCCGGAGCGGTGCTGCGGGCGCGGCTGACGGAGACCCCGCTCGCGCTGCTCAGCGGCGCCCCGAAGGCGAACTGGTGGCTGCTCGCCATCTACCTCGCGGCGGGACTCGCCGCGCTCGCGTGGAACATCCGGCGCTTGACCGACCCGCGCCTGCGCAGCGGCGGCTTCCTCGTCCTGCTCGGGGCGATCTTCGGCCTCGCGCCGTTCCTCGTGGCGGCGGTGGCCTTCCCGCCCGCGCTGCATGCCGATCCGTATCGTTTCTTCGTGCTCGCGGCGCTGGCGCTCGTGCCGCTCACCTTCGCGGTGGCGATCGTGCGCTACCAGCTGCTCGACATCCGGGTGATCCTGCGCAAGAGCCTCTTCTACACCTTCCTGACCCTCGTGCTCTCGGCCTTCTACGGCTTCGCGCTGGCGGCGTTCAACGCCCTCGCGCAGAGCAGCGAGGTGGCCCGGACCTCCTACTTCCCGCTGCAGTTCGCGCTCGTGGTGGTCCTCCTGCTCGAGCCGCTCCGGCGCTGGTCGCTGCGCTGGGTCAACCGGTTCGTCTACCCCGAGCGCCCCCGGCTCGAGCGGGAGATCGCCGAGATGGAGCTGGCGCTCGGCGCCCGCGTCGATCTGCCGGCGGTGGTCCGGGAGCTCGTGGAGCGGCTGCCGCGGGTGCTCGACCTGCGCTTCGCCGGCCTCTATCTGCTGCGCGACGGCGCCCTGCACCGGGAGGCCGGACCGGTGCTCCTGCCCGAGCTCCTCCCGTTCCACCCGGAGCTGCACCGGCATCTCGCCGCCAAGGGGCGCCCCCTCCGGTGTGCCGAGCTCGGCGGGCGGGAAGGGGAGAGCGTCAAGGGCGCCGGCTCGGCCTGCCAGCTCCTGGCGAGCGCGGGGGTCGAGCTGATCGGAGATCTCACCTCGCCGCGCCGTCAGCTCGGGCTCGTCGTCTTCGCCGCCTCCGAGCAGCTCTCGATCGAGGAGGCCGACCTCGCGCTCCTCGGGCGCCTCCTGCGGCAGGCGGCGCTCGCCCTGGAGACGAGCCTGCTGCTCGAGGAACGGGCACGGCAGGCGGAGCTCGAACGCGAGCTCGAGATCGCTTCGACGGTGCAGGCCGGGCTGCTGCCGGAGCGGCTTCGGCT
>JAAYLR010000122.1 GCA_012521815.1 Acidobacteriota bacterium | reverse complement strand
GGTCAGGAGGCGGCGGGAGAGGGGCTGGGTCCGGCCCTGGCGGCTGCCGAGCACCATGTCGGCCCCCTCGCGCGCCCGCCAGAGGTCGGGGAAGGCGGCGGCCGGGATCTCGCCGTCGCCGTCGGCCTGGGCGATCCACGCTCCTCGCGCCTCGCGGTAGCCGCGCAGCACGGTAGGTCCGTGTCCCCGGTTCGTCTGGTGGATCACCACGAGCCGCGGCTCGGCCGCGGCGAGCGGGGCGAGGAGCTCTGCCGTGCCGTCGGTCGAGCCGTCGTCGTAGAGCCGCAGCTCCCAGCTCACGCCGAGGCCGTCGAGCACCGTCCGCCACTCCGCGACCACCGCCGCGATCGCCGCCGCTTCGTTCCAGGCGGGGACGACGAGGGAGAGCTCGACCGGCTCCGGCATCGCCGGCGAGCGTAGCAAAGAGCGGAGGGAAACCGGCCGCCGGCCCGCGGGATGGCGAGCCGGCGGCGGGTGCGGCTCACGGGCAGGGGAAGGCGCTGGTGTCGCCCACCGTCTGCGGGTAGAAGCCGAGCGGGTTCGAGTAGGTGCGCACCGCGCCGGTGGCGCTGTCGCGCACGGTGACGGTGAACCCCTGGTTGGTAAGCCCCGAGACGAAGACCCAGAAGCGGTTGCCGAGCGCCGGGACGCAGGCGTCGAGGACCTTGACCCCCATCTCGAAGTTCTCGGGGTTGAAGAAGTACCAGAAGACCGATTCGTTGCTCTCGGCCCGGGCGCCGCCGAAGCTCATCACCTTCCCCGTGCCGGTGCCCGTATCGGTCCGCCACGCCACCTTCACCTCGAAGCGGCCGCCGAGCAGGCAGGCGGTGGCGTCGCCGCGAACGCACGGCGTGGGCGGCCCCGGGTCGAGGTACGGCCGCAGGTGCGGAAAGGCGACCGCGAAGGCGCCGTCCACGTCCGCGTTCCGGTAGTCGCAGCCATCTTCGGGGTTCGGGCCGCAGGCGCCGCGCAGCTGGCCGACGATCCGGCCCTCCTGGGTGAGCAGCGGCGAGCCCGAGCTGCCGCCGAAGGTACCGCCGTAGTTCGGGACCGCGTAGAGGTACTCCGGACGCGGGGCACCCTCGCAGGCGCCGAAGGTGGTGGAGAGCACCGACCGCGAGTACGACTGGGAGTAGAGGCCGCCCACGTACGGGTGGGAGACGCGGTGGAGCGTCGTGCCGTGGGCGACCTGGGAGGTCGTCCAGCCGAGGAAGGCGCGCAAGGGCCCGGGCGGATCGTTGGTGAGCCGCAGGAGCGTGGTATCGGTCTCGCTGCGGGTGACGAGCAGCGTCGCGCCGTTCGTCTTCGGGAAGACGAGAGGAAGATCGGCGCCGCAGCTCGGCGGGCGCACGTCGAACCACGCCTCGAGGCTGGTCGCCTCCTCGGCGGTGCCGATGCAGTGACGGGCGGTGAGCAGGTAGGGGATGTAGCCGGGCACGTCGCGGTCGTTGACGAGCGCGCCGCTGCAGACATAGGTCGCGCCGCCGCGCTGGAAACGGAGGTGGGCGATGCCGTAGGTCACCTCCGCGAAGGCACCGAACCCCTGGTCCACGGCGTAGCAGATAGCCGACCGGATGCACTCGCCGGCCTCCGGGACGGCGGGCGCACCGCGCCACGGCAGCCCGGCCTCGTCGAGCAGGAAGCTCTCGGCCACCGCGTCGGCGACCCAGAAGGCGTCTTCCTCGCCGGCGGGCAGCACGACCTCGACGAAGAGCTCGGCACCGGCGACGCTCGGGGTCCAGAGGGTTCCCGAGGCGTCGCGCAGCTCGAGGCCGAAGGCGGTCGCCTCGCCGTCGCCGCCCCAGACCCAGAAGCGGGTGCCGGCCGGCGCCGCGAGGCCGCTCAGGCGAAGCCGCAGGCGCTGGGCGCCGGCGACGTGGATCCAGGTCCCCCAGGCGAGCTCGCCGCCGGCGGTCTCGCCGAGGTATCCGCCGGCGTGGACGGCGAACCGCTTCGCCGCGCT
Source organism: Acidobacteriota bacterium (assembly GCA_012521815.1). Taxonomy (GTDB): domain Bacteria; phylum Acidobacteriota; class Thermoanaerobaculia; order Multivoradales; family JAGPDF01; genus JAAYLR01. The sequence goes on along the minus strand of JAAYLR010000122.1, from coordinate 5,304 downwards.
CCGCATGCCGCCGTCGAGGGCGACCCGAAACGGCTCGACGAGGCCGCGCACGAAACCGTCCTGCTGCGGCAGGTGGCCGCCGCGATTCCAGGCGATCAGGGCGGCGAGCTGATCGGCCGCCCCTTCCGCGGCCGGAGGCAGGGTGGCGGCGGGAGCCGTGAGCAGCCCCTCGGCGAGGCGCAGCGGCGGCGGGGCGGGCTTCGCGACCGGGAGCGTGACGACCTCCAGGGGCGCCTCGGCGGCGAGGGCGCCGCCGCCGGTCGCCAGCAGGAGGGTGAGCAGGATCCAGATGGGGTTTCGACGCATGGCGGGGCCCTCCTCGCGGCTGCCGGAGCAGATCGTGGGCATCTACTCCGGACGAGTCTATCCGGGCCGGCGGTGCGTGGTCCGCCCCTCGCGTCACGGGTTCCCGCCGCCGGTAGGATACGGGCCGTGCGCGCCCCGCTCCGTCAGCTCCGCGTCGTGCTCGAGATGATCAAGTTCGAGCACACCCTCTTCGCGCTGCCGTTCGCGCTCATGGGTCTCGCGCTCGCCGCCGGCGGCTGGCCGGGATGGCGGACGCTCGGCTGGATCCTCGTGGCGATGGTCGGGGCGCGCAGCGCGGCGATGGGCTTCAACCGCCTCGTCGACCGGGAGATCGACGCCGCCAACCCGCGGACCCGCGGCCGGGCGCTTCCGGCCGGGCTCGTGACCCCCCGCTTCGTGGCGCTTTTCGTCGCGGCTTCGTCCGGGCTGCTCCTGCTCGCCGCCTGGCAGCTCAACCCGCTCTGCTTCGCGCTCGCCCCGCTCGCGCTCGCGGTGCTCCTCGGCTACTCGTACACGAAGCGGTTCACGGCCCTCTCCCATCTCGTGCTCGGCGCCGCGCTCGGCGGCGCGCCGCTCGGCGCGTGGATCGCGGTGCGCGGCAGCGTCGCCCCGGCGCCGTTCGCGCTCGCGGCGGCGGTGGTCTTCTGGGTGGCCGGCTTCGACGTCCTCTACGCGCTGCAGGACCGGGAGTTCGACCGCGCCACCGGCCTCCGCTCGATCCCGGTACGGCTCGGCGTCCACGGGGCGCTCTGGCTCTCCGGGCTCTTCCATCTCGGCACCCTCGCGCTCCTCGCCCTGCTCCCCGCGCTCTACCCGCCGGGCCTGGGTTGGGCCTACTGGCTCGGCTTCACCGGCTGCGTGGCACTGCTCGCCTACCAGCACGCGATCGTGCGCCCGGGCGATCTCTCCCGCCTCGACGCGGCGTTCTTCACCGCCAACGGTGTCCTCTCCGTCTGGCTCTTCCTCGCCACCGCCGTCGATCTGGCGCTCGCCGGCCGGGCAGGGTGACGGCCAGGGAGCGCTTCGAGCGCTGGCCGGAGGCAGTCGCCGGCGTTCTGCCGCCATTCGCCGGTAAACGGTTTCGCCTGCGCCGGCGGCGAACGTACCCTCGCACCGTCGCCGGGAGCCGATTCGAGCCGGCGGCAGGAGGTGGATCGATGACCGCGTCACGTGCCGTCAACCCGGGGCTCCTCGTCATGGGGCTCCTCTTCATCGTCGGGGGGCTGCTGCTGCTCGGCCACGTCTTCGGGCCGTTCGGCTTCCTCCCCTCGATCGGCCAGCTCTGGCCGCTGCTGCTGATCGGCTTCGGCCTCGCCCGGCTCCTCGCTCCCGCGAGCGGGAAGCGGGACCCGCACTCCGGTCTCTGGTTCCTCATGATCGGCGTCTGGTGCGCGGTGAGCACCTGGGGCCTCTTCGGCTTCAGCTGGGCGACGTCGTGGCCGCTGCTGGTGATCGGAATCGGGCTCCTCTTCGTGGTCGAGGCGCTCTGGCGCAACGGGCGGAGCGAGGAGGTGGAAAATGACCGCTGAACGCCCCCCGCTCTTCTCCCCCCGCCTCGTGGTGGGGCTCGTCGTGATCGCCTTCGGGGTGCTGCTCCTGCTCGGTAACCTCGGGCTCTTCGCGGAGGCGGAGACCTGGGCGGAGTGGCTCTGGCCGGTCGGGGCGTTCGGGCTGATGGTCGCCTGCTGGTTCCACAGGCGCCGGGGCTGGGCGCTCGTCTGGGCCCTCGTGGGGAGCCTTCTCCTTCTGCGGCGTTACGGGCTGTTGTCGGCGTTCAGCCTCTTCTCGCTGGTGGTCCCCGGGCTGCTGCTGGTGCTCGGCGGCTCGCTCATCCGCCACGCGCTGTTCGGACCGAAACCGCCGCCGGGGGGAGAGATGGGAGCACGGGTCGACGGCCAGGCGTTCTTCGGCGCGAACGTCTTCAGCTCCTCCTCGCAGGCCTTTCAGGGCGGCAGTCTGACGGCCGTCTTCGCCGGCTGTGATGTCGATCTCACCAGGGCCGCGACGGCGGCCGGCGGTGCGGTGCTGGATCTCTTCGTCGCCTTCGGCGGGATCACGATCGTGGTGCCGCCGGGCTGGAAGGTGACGAGTGCGGTCCTGCCGCTCTTCGCCGGCTTCGAGGACAAGAGCCGGCCGGCGCCCGACGGCCCCACCGGTCAGCTCACGGTGCGCGGACAGGCGTTGTTCGGCGGCATCGAGGTGAAGAACGGATGAGCGCGCGGCAGGCGGTTCCCGGGCTGCTGCGGGCGCTCGTTCCCCTCGGGCTCTGGCTGCTCGCGGGGCTGGCGCTGGCGGCGGCGTTCGCTCTCGCCGCTCCCGGCGGTCTGGCCGAAACCGTGGCCGTGGCCCTGCCGCTCGCCGCCATGCTCGGGGCGCTGTGCGTCTCGGCCCCGTACGTCGTGGCGGCCTCGACGCTCGGCGGCGGGCGCTCCGGCCGGGCGCTCGCCACGGCGCTCGTCGCGGCGATCGCCTCCGGCCTGCTCTGGGTCGTGGTCGGGTCCCTCTGGGTCCGGCTGCTCGCCCTCGGGCCGTTCCCCGCCGCGCCGGCGCGGTTCATCGCCGCCACGGCGCTCTTCTTCTCGGTCGGCACGCTCGGCTACCTGCTCGCGATCGCCCGCTGCCACCTCCGGGCCGCCGAGGAGCGGCTGCGGGCGGCCGAGCGGCAGGCGCTCGAAGCCGAGCTGCTCGCCCGCGAGGCGGAGCTGCGGGCGCTCAAGGCACAGCTCGACCCGCACTTCCTCTTCAACTCCCTCAACTCCGTCTCCGCGCTGATCGGCTCCGATCCGAAGGCGGCCCGGCGGATGTGCCTGCTGCTCGCCGGCTTCTTCCGCAAGAGCCTCGGCCTCGGGCGGCAGCGGGAGATCCCGCTCGCCGAGGAGCTCTACCTCGCCGAGACCTACCTGGCGATCGAACAGGTGCGCTTCGGGGAGCGGCTGCAGGTGGCGATGGCGATCGCCGAGGAGACGCTCACGCTCGCGGTGCCGCCGCTGCTCCTCCAGCCGCTGGTCGAAAACGCCGTGCACCACGGGGTCGCCCAGCTCATCGAAGGGGGCGAGGTCCGGGTCGCCGCCCGCCGCGATGGCGCCGAGCTGGAGCTCACGGTGGAGAACCCGTGCGATCCGGAACGGCCGGCGTCGCGCGGCACGGGGGTCGGGCTCGCGAACGTCCGCGCGCGGCTCGCGGCGCTCTTCGGTGAGGAGGGCCGGCTCACGGTCGACGCCCGCCCCGAGCGGTACCGGGTGAGCCTCCGGCTGCCCGCGCGGCCCGCGGTGGCGGGCTAGAGTCGGGGAACGATGCGGGCCCTGATCGTCGACGACGAAGCCCCCGCCCGGGCGCTCCTCGCCGAGCTGCTCGGCGAGATCGAGGGGGTCGAGGTGGTGGGCGAGGCGGCCAACGGCTTCGAGGCGGTCCGCCTCGCCGGCGAGCTCGCCCCCGACCTCCTCCTGCTCGACATCCAGATGCCGAAGCTCGACGGCTTCGAGGTGCTCGAGCTGGTGGGCGACGGCCCGGCGGTGGTCTTCGTCACCGCCCACGACGAGCACGCGGTCCGCGCCTTCGCCGTCCATGCCGTCGACTATCTGGTCAAGCCGATCGATCCGGAGCGCCTCAGGGCGGCGATCGACCGCTGCCGGGAGCGGCTCGGACGCGGGGAGGGGAACCGGGAGCGGGTCCGCGAGGTGGCGGCGGCGGCCCGGCCCGCCGGCACCTATCTGGCGCGGGTGGTGCTGCGCGAGGAGGGGCAGATCCGGATCCTGCCGATCGAGCGGATCGACTTCGTCGAGGCGCGCGACGACTACCTGCACTTCCACGCCGGCGAGGAGGTCCATCGCCGGCAGCAGACGCTCGCCGCCCTCGAAGCCGAGCTCGACCCGCGCCGTTTCGTGCGGATCCACCGCTCCTACCTGCTGCAGATCGACCGCCTCGTGGGGCTCGATCTCTACGCGAAAGACAGCTGGGTGGCGCGCCTCGCAAGCGGCCGCAAGCTGCCGGTGAGCCGGGCGGGCTACGACCGGCTCCGGCAGGTGCTCTGAGGTTTCAGACCTCCGAGCCGACGACGTCGAGCAGCACGAAAACGGTCACCAGCGCCGCGAGCAGCGCGAGCAGCGGGAGGAGGAAGCCCGGGGACGGGGCGGTCCACCCCGGGGCGGCGAGATACTGACGCAGCCAGGGCCAGACCCAGGCGGCGGCGAGGGCCACGGCCGGCGCCGCGAGGCGCTCGATCCAGACGACCGGCCGCATCGCCCGTGCCGCGGCTGCCTCATGGGCGCGCAGGCGGGCGCGCAGGAGCAGGAGATCGGGATCGGAGGGCGGTTCCGGGCCGGCTGGGACGCCGGCGAAGAGCGCCTCGATGGCGAGTGCCTCCCGGCAGGCGGCGCACCGTTCGAGGTGGGCGGTGACGGGTGGCGTGGCGGGCTCGCCGCGGCGGACACGGGCCAGCAGGCCATCCGTCTCGGGGCAGGGGGTTCGGGTCATCGCGACTCTCCCGGCGGGGTCGAATCGGGTTCGGAGGTGAGCAGGGCGGCGAGCCGGCGCCGGGCGCGGAAGAGCAGCACCCGGACGCTCGTGGCGCGCACGCCGGTGCGCGCGGCGATCTCGGCATGGTTCGCGCCCTCCACGTGGGCGAGCCAGAGGAGCTGGCGCTCGCGTGGTCGCAGGCGGCCGAGCAGGCGGCCGAGGTCGATCCGCTCCGCCCGGTCGGTCGCCGCCGCAGCGGGGCATTCGGCGGGAAGGGGCTCCGGCTGCCGTCGCATCCGGCGCCGGTGGTCGTGCAGGAGGTTGGTGGCGATCCGGTAGAGGTAGCGGCGGCGGCCATCGGCATCGGCCGGCAGCCGCGCCGCGCGCAGGAGGCGCAGGTAGCTCTCCTGCAGCAGGTCGTCGGCGAGCGCCGGGTCGCCGCCGGCCGCGGCGAGGTAGGCCCAGAGCGGGCGGGCGGTCGCCGCGTGGAGCGCGCGGAACTCCTCGTCGCCGAGCGCCAGCGCGTCGTCCCGCTGGGTCTCC
>JAAYLR010000007.1 GCA_012521815.1 Acidobacteriota bacterium | reverse complement strand
TCGTAGAGCCGGTCGGCGCCGTCGGGAAGCCGCAGGTCGGCGCCGATCGCCACGCTGCCGGCAGGCAGCTTCGCGACCAGCCGGTCGGCCGCCTGGAGATGCTGATGGGCGTGCACGATGACCCGCGCGCCCAGCGCGCCGAGATGGGTGCTAATCGCCCCGCCAACGCGGTGCGCGCCCCCGGTCACCAGCACGGTGCGGCCGGCGAGCGTAGCCGGGTCGGCGTCCTTATAATCCGGAGCGGTCATGAGAAGGCTGGATCGGTATCTGCTCTCCGAGGCGGTGGGACCACTCGCCCTCGGCCTCGGAGTCTATACCTTCATCCTTCTCGTGCAGTTCCTCTTCGCTTCGGCCGAGCTGATCATCCGGAGGGGCCTCGGGCCGGAGGTCGTCGGGCGGATGCTGCTGCTGAGCCTGCCCAACATCCTCGTGCTCACGATCCCGATGTCGCTCCTCTTCGGGCTCCTGCTCGCCGTCGGCCGGCTGTCGGCCGACAGCGAGCTGATCGCCCTGCGGGCCTGCGGCGTGAGCCTCTTCGCCATCGCCCGCCCGCTCCTCCTGCTCGGGCTCCTGCTCGCGATCGGGAACACCTGGCTTGCTACCCGCATCATGCCGGCGGCGAACTATGCGCTGCAGCAGCTGCAGATCCAGCTCGTGACCCAGACCGTCGCCCAGCAGGTCGAGCCGCGGGTGATCTTCGACCAGTTCCCCGGCAAGATGCTCTACGTCTTCGATATCGACCGCGAGAGCCGCCTCTGGCGAGGCGTCGTGCTCGCCGATGCGGTGCCGGGACCCCACAACGAGATCATCATCGCCGACCGGGGTACTCTCCGGCTGGCGGCCGATGGCGAGCAGCTCACGCTCCACCTGGAAGAGGCGATCCGGCACAGCGTCGATTTCGTCCGTCCCGACCGGTACGAGGTGAGCCGCTACCGGACGCTCGACCTGCTTCTGCGCGATCGGTTCACCAGCGACGAGAGGGCGCGGCTCGCCGCCCGCAAAGGGGTTCGCTCGATGACGCCGTCGGAGCTGCGCCGGTATGGAGCCGAGCCGAACGCGACCGACGAGCAGCGGCGGCTCGCCCGAGTGGAGATCCACAAGAAGTATGCCTTCCCCGCCGCCAGCCTCGTCTTCGCGCTCCTCGCGGTGCCGCTCGGCTTCAGCAACCGGCGCGGGGGGAAATCCTCCGGCTTCGCCGTTTCGATCGGCGTCATCCTCGCCTACTACGTGATCGTGAACCAGGGCGAGGAGGCTGCCCGGGTCGGGCGCCTGCCCGCCGGACTCGCGATCTGGCTGCCGAACCTGCTGCTCGCGACGCTGGGACTCTATCTCCTCTACCGCCGCGACCGGGACCTGCCTCTCCTCCCTCTACGCTTCTCCCCCTCCGCCGCCTTGCCTTCGGTCACCCGCCTGGTCCGGCGCTGGCGGCGCGCTTCCGGCGAACGGAAACCGCCCGCCCTCCCCCGCCCCGCCGATTCGCCGGCGGTGCCGGCCGCCCCCGGTCCCGGTCCGCTCCGCTCCGCGGAGACCCGCTTCGTGCTCCGGTTCAACCGCCCCCAGCTCGCCTTTCCGAACATCCTCGACCGGTACGTTCTCGGCCTCCTCGGGCGCATCTTCGTGGTCGTGCTCCTCTCCTGCGTCGCGCTCGCGGTGATCGCCGATTTCACCCAGCAGGTCGACGATATCTTCCGCAACCAGCCCGCCCGGCAGACGGTGATCGACTACTACGAGTTCTTCGCCCTCCAGGCCGCCTACGATTTCGCGCCGATCGCGGTGCTGGTGACCACCCTGATCGCCCTGAGCCTGCTCGGGCGAAGCAACGAGCTGACCGCGGCGAAAGCGCTCGGGATCAGCCTCTTCCGGATGGGGCTGCCGGTCGCGGCCGGAGCTGCCGGAATCGCGCTCCTCTTCGCCTGGCTGCAGGCCGACGTGCTCGTGGCCTCGAACCAGCGGATGAGCGACCTCCGGGAGGAGATCGTCGGCCGCCGCACCGGCATCTCCGGCCGGCGCCCCGACCAGCGCTGGCTCGCCGGCGAAGGCCGCGTGCTCTACAACTATCTCTCCTACGACGAGACGGAACAGCGGCTGCGCCGCCTGCAGGTGCTCCAGTTCGACGAGCGGTTCGACCTCACCGCCCGGCTGGTGGCGGAAGAGGCGGCGTTCACCCCGGCCGGCTGGGTCATCTCGCAGGCTTGGGTACGCTCCGGCGAGGGGTTCTCGGAGCTCTCGTGGATTCCCGGCCCGACCCGCCTCGATCTCCCCGAGGAGCCCGGCTACTTCGCCGCCGAGCGTCGCCGGGCGGACGAGATGTCGTACGCCGAGCTCGACGGCTACATCGCCGAGCTCGAAGCGAGCGGCCAGAAGGTGCCCGAGCTCGCGGTCGCGCTCCGGAAACGGATCGGCTTCCCGTTCACCTCGGTGGTGATGGCGATCGTCGGGATGCCGTTCGCCTTCCGGCTCGAACGGCGCGGCGGTCTCTACGGCCTCGGCCTCTCGGTGGCCCTCGCGGTGGCGTTCTTCGCGGTTTACGCCTTTTTTACTACCCTGGGCGAGATTGGTGTCTTTCCGGCACTGGTCGCGGTCTGGAGCCCGAGCGTGCTCTTCGCCCTCCTGGCCGCCTACCTCTTCCTGGGTGTGCGAACCTGACCGGTGGCTCGCAAGCCAGATCGGAAAGCGGCCGAGGCGCACCAGGAAACCGTGAGATGGAACTGATCCGGAGCCGGCAGAACAGCCATCTGAAGGCGATTCGCAAGCTCCGCCGGAGCCGGGGCGAAGCCGCCTTGCTCGAGGGCGAACACCTGGTGTGCGAGGCGGCGCGCGCCGGGCTGCGGCTCGAATGGCTCCTGCTCACGCCCCGGCAGGCGGAGACCGGATGGGGGGAAGAGCTCCGCGGTTCGTCCCGAGTCGGGAGCGTGCAGCTCGTCCTTCCCGAGCTCCTCGCAACCGTCTGCGACGCCGACTCCCCGCACGGCCCGGTGGCGCTCTGCGAGCTGCCGCGATCCGGGGTCGGTTCCCTGCCGGTGCGCGCCGGCGGCTGTTACCTCCTGCTCGACCGGATCCAGGATCCCGGCAACCTCGGGGCGCTCGCCCGGGTGGCGGAGGCTACCGCCTGCGCCGGGCTCGCGCTCACGCCGGGCTGCGTCCATCCGAACCACCCGCGGGCGCTGCGCGCCTCGGCTGGCAGCCTGCTCCGCCTGCCGGCCGCCGTGGATGCCGAGCCGGAAGCGCTCCTCGCCCATCTCCGGACGATCGGCCCGGCGCTCGTCGGGCTGAGTGCGCACGGTGGCGAGCCGCTGGCGGGCAGCGGGGCTCTCGACGGTCCGCTGGTGCTCGCGCTCGGCAGCGAAGGAGCGGGCCTCGCCGCCGGGATCGTGGCGCGCCTCGACCGGTCGGTCACGATCCCGCTCGCACCGCCCGTGGCGTCCCTGAACGTCGCCGTGGCGGCAGCGGTCGCGCTCTTCGAGCGCCGGCGGGCGGCGAGGGGAGACTGACCCCCTCGCCACCTCACCTGGCGGGAGCCGGCGACGGCGCTAGCCGGCCGCCCGCTGCTGCAGCGCCTGATTGAGCGCCGGCACCACCTCGTGGAGATCGCCGACCACGCCGTAGGTGGCGATCTTGAAGATCGGCGCGCTCGCGTCCTTGTTGACCGCGATCACCATCCCCGACCCCTTCATCCCGACGAGGTGCTGGATGGCGCCGGAGATGCCGAGCGCCAGGTAGAGCTTCGGCGCCACCGTCTGGCCGCTCGACCCGACCTGCCGCTCGCGCGGCAGCCAGCCGCTGTCGACCACCGGGCGGCTGGCCGCGAGCTCGGCGCCGAGCAGGCGGGTCAGCTCTTCGACCGGTCCGAGCTTCTCCTGCCCGCCGATCCCGCGGCCGACCCCGACGATCACCTCCGCCTTGGTGAGGTCCACCGTCCCCTCGGCGGCGCTCTCGATCCCGAGGACCTCGCGCTGGAGATCAACGCCGTCGAGCGCCGCCGCGACCTGCTCCACCGGCGCCGAGCCGGCCTGAACGGCATCCGCCGGGAACGCTCCCGACTGGAGGGAGACGAGCACCGGCCCTTCGCCGACGGTCCGAACCTGGGCATGCAGCTTCCCACCCAGGACCGGCCGGGTCCAGCGCAGCTCGCCATCGACCTTCTGGAAACCGAGCGCCTCGGGCAGGAGGCCGGCGTCGAGCTCCTGCGCGAGCCGAGGCAGGTAGTCGACCGTCTGATAGGTGTGCGCGAAGAGCACGTACGCCGGCGCCCCGGCGCGAATCAGCGGCGCGAGCGCCGCGAGGTAGCCGCCCGGAGTGTACGCGCCGAGCCGCGAATGCTCGACGACCCGCACGCCGGCGAGCGCCATCCCGGCCAGCTCCGACCCGGCTCCGGCCACGCCGTCGCCGAGCACGACCGCCACGGCCGTGGTTCCAAGCTCCCGAGCCAGGGCCTGCGCCGCGGCGACCGTCTCCCGCCCGGCCCGCTGCAGGCGCCCGTCCTTCTGCTGCACCACTGCCCAGATCTGTCCGCTCATCGCAGCACCTTCGCTTCCTGTTCGAGCTTCGTCACCAGCGCTGCCGCCACGGCGGCCGCATCTCCCTCGATCCACTCGACCTCGCGTCCGCTCACGGGCAGGGCGACCGAGACCGTCTCGAGCCGCGACCCGGCGCGGCCGAGCCGGGACGGATCGATCCCGAGATCGCCGGCCGCGACGTCGCGGATCTCCTTCCGCTTCGCCGCCATGATCCCCTTGAGCGAGGCGTAGCGCGGCTGATTGATCCCGCCCTGCACCTGGAGGACGGCGGGGAGCGCGATCCGGGAGCTCTCGTTCATCCCGCTCTCCATCTCCCGCGTGACCCGCACCGACTTGCGGTCTTCGGCGAGCTCGACGCCCACGACGAGCCAGGCGTGCGGCCAGCCGAGCTCCCCCGCGATGACCGATCCGGTCGCGGCGAATCCCAGGTCGGTCGAAGCCGAGCCGGTCAGGACGAGATCGACCCCTTCGGCCCGGATCGCGGCCGCCAGCGCCCGGCCGGTGGCCAGCGCATCGCCACCGAGCAGCGCCGGCTCGGAGAGGAAGACCGCCCGCGCCGCGCCCAGGGCGAGGACCTTGCGCACCGCCTCGCGGGCGCGCTCGGGTCCGAGGCAGAAGGCGATCACCTCGCCGCCGGTGCGCTCGGCGATCTGCAGGGCCTCTTCCACGGCGTACGTGTCGGTCTCGTTGAGCACGAACGTCACGCCCTCCTCTTCGATCCAGGCGCCGTCGCCGCGGATGCGCAGGCGCGCCTCGGCGTCCGGAACCTGTTTCACGCAGACTGCGATTTTCATCGTTCCTCCTCCGGGTCGCGTCGCCGTCAGGAGTCGACGGCGCTCTCGCCGAAGAGTCTATCCCCGCCGCCTGCCGGCGGCCATGGACAGCCCCGCCGGGGCCGTGCTACGTTGCCGCCGCCCGCCATGCCCACACTCCATCTCCTGCTCCAGATCCCTCCCCCGCCGGCACGTTCCGGCCTGTTCGCGACCTTTCTCAGCTCCGGGCCGATGGCGCTCTTCGTGCTCGGCCTCCTCCTCGCCCTTTCGCTCGCCTGCTGGACGATCATGCTCTGGAAGGTGCTCGCGTTGCGCCGCGCCGAGAACCAGGGCCGCCGGTTCCTCGAGGTCTTCCGGGGGAGCCGCCGGTTCGGAGAGGTGCAGGCGGCCTCCGGGAAGCTCGCGGCCTCGCCCCTCGTCGGTCTCTTCCAGGCCGGCTACGCCGAGCTCGATCATCAGATCAAGGCCGCGCGGGAGCTCGAGGCCGAGTCCTCCGCGCGCTACCGGATCAAGTCGCTCGAAGCGGTCGAGCGGAGCCTGAAGCGGGCGGAAGGCGTCGAGCTGCGGAGCCTCGCGCGGGGGACCCAGCTGCTCGCGACCACGGCGTCCGCCTCGCCGTTCATCGGCCTCTTCGGCACGGTCTGGGGGATCATGGTCGCCTTCGAGCAGATCGG
>JAAYLR010000121.1 GCA_012521815.1 Acidobacteriota bacterium | reverse complement strand
CTCGAGCGGAGCGGCCCTGTGGGGGGTGCGGCAGGTGGCCGCGCGGCTGGATCGGCCGGCACGCATCGTGACGCTCTTCAGCGACTCGGGCACGCGCTACCTGAGCTCGATCTACAACGACGACTGGATGCGCAAGCACGGCTTCCTGCCGGAAGCCGAGGCCGGGGCACCGATCAGCTCCCGCCCGTGAGCTCCAGCTTGTAGGCCGGCGGCGCGCTGCTGACCTCGGCGAGCCGCAGCAGCTTGCGCACCGCCTGCAGCCGGGCGAGCCGGAGCGCCGCCGCCGCCGCCGCGAGCGCCTGCTGCGCCAGGAAGCCCGCCGCGAGCCCCGGCCAGCTGCCGGTGGCCAGCATGGCCGCCGACCAGGCTCCCGCCAGCAGGAGCGCCCGCGCGGCGCCGTAGCCGAGGTAGAGCAGGGCGAGCGCCGGCGCGAGCCGCGGCAGGCGGGCGAGCGCCGCCAGCGCCGGCCGGATCCAGTCGTGCGGACCCCTTTCCACCAGCCGGGCGCGCGAGATGTCGAGCAGCGAACGCACCCCGAAGAGGAGGAGCAGCACGAAGGCGCCGATCGCGGCGACCACGGCGGCGTGGGCGCGATCGGGAGCGCCTCCGGCGCGTGCGAGCGCGAGCAGCCGCAACCCCAGCCCGGCGCTGAAGAGGTAGCCGGCGAGGCCGAGGAGCGAGAGCGCGCTCGCCGGCAGGGCGTAGCGGGCGCCGGCGGCGAGCAACGCTCCCGGGCCGGTGGTGCGGTGGCGCAGGGCGTCGAGACCGGCACACTGGAGCGGGCCGTGGAGCAGCCCGAGGAGGATCGCGGCGGCGAGCACCCCGGCGGGCAACGTATGGCCTGCGAGCGTGCGCACGAGCTCGGAGAGCTCGCCGCCATGAAGGAGCACCGGCAGATCGGGCGGAGCGAGCAGTCCGGGGACGGCGACGGCGAGGTCGCTGGCTCCGGGCGCGGCGTCGGCCGGCAGGTGGTCGAGCGTCCGGGCGAGCGGCAGGTGGGCGGGAGCGACCACGAGCCAGGCCGAGAGCAGGCCGGGCAGCGCGAGCGCGACGGCGAGGCCGGGGCGCCGGGCACTCTCGAGCACCGCCTCCCGCATCGCCCTTCTCACCTCGCCCGGGCTCATGCGAGGTCCGCCAGGGCTTCGAGGACGAGCTGCGCAAAGAAGCGGAGACGCTGCGTGAAACGCCGCCGCGGCCCTGGATCGGGCACGACGAGGCGGGCGTCGTCGGCTTTCCCGTGGACGAGCAGCCCGCTCTCTCCAGGGTCGAGATGGACCTCGACGAGACGGGGCCCCGTAGCGTGCAGACGGAGCCAGGCGGCGCGGGCATCCCAGAAGACCCGTTGCCGGGAGCCGTCCGCGAACCGGAGCTCGACTACGAGCGGCAGCCGGGGGCCGCTCCGGTGGACGATGAGCGCTTGACTCACCATTCGCCCCGGGGTCGACGGGTCGGGCTCGCTCCTGACTCGGGTGACGGCGAAATCGGAGAGTCCCGGCTCTCCGGTCAGCTCCTGCCAGAGAGGCCAGAGGTCGTCGACGGCGACGGCACTGAGCGCCCGCACGAGATCGTCGGCACGCGCCCGGCCACCGCGATGGCGAGCGGCGAAGAGCGCGAGGCCTTGGTCGAATCGCTCCTCTCCCAGGCGCGAGGCGATCTCGGCGAGGGCGAGGGCCATCCCGTCGTGGGTGAGGAGGGCTCGGCTCGCCCGGTCGCCGTAGCTGCCGCGATCGCGGGCGAGAGGGTCGATGGGAGCGCCCGCCAGCAGCCGGGCCCGCATCGCCTCGAACGGGGTGAGCGGCGGCAGCGGCAGCGGCAGCGCGAGACCGCCGATCCGGACCCCCGCGGGCCGGCCGCCGTGGCGGACGGCGAAGAGACGCGCCGCGGTGTAGGTGACCAGCCCTTCTTCCAGATACGGCTCTTCGGAACCATCGCCCGCGAACAGGTTGCGCCACCACTGCCGGGCGAGGGCGAGGCAGAGCGCCTCCGCCTCCTCCCGGAAAGGGTCGCCGAACCGTTCCACCAGTACTACCTGAGGCCGGTCAGACAGGGAGGGCGGCAGGAGCTCCGGCGGCGAGAGCAGGAGCGAGAAACCGCTTTCGGGCGGCGGACCCCAGAGGCGAGCGAGGGTGGCGAGCGCAAAGCTCGCCTCTTGAGCGAGGCGATCGGCCTTCCGCCCGAAACCGGCCGGGAAGAGCAGCCGCAGGCCGGTGACGCGCGCCGTGGCGTCGAGAGGAACCCGCAGCTCACGGACCTCGAAGCCGGCAGGGACGGGCCCTGGAGATCCCGTTGCGTGGTGCCCGGCCGACGACGTCGCGCCGGCGGGCTCGACCGGAACCGACGCCTCCGATCCGGCCGCCTGCATGGCCGGTATCAGGAGTACCAGGGCCAGCGCGGCGCGGCGGATCGGAGGCCGGAGAGACAACGCCGGGCCCGGCTCAGCCGCCGAGCAGCGCCTTCTTGAAGGCGTCGCCGGGGCCAGGGCGTGGCCCGATCCAGCAGCCGAGAAGCGCGTCGGCGAACGGCTTGCCGGCGATCCGGCCCTTCTCGACGCCTCCGACCCGGATCGAGGTTCCCTCGCCCGGCTGGTAGGTGAGCACGATCTGGGTGCCGTTGGCGGAGTCGGGCATCAGCTTGCAGAGCTCCGCGAACTGGCCCCGCAGCTCCGCCGACGGGTTCGCCGTGTTCGCCGCGAGCCCTTCGTCCCAGGCCTCGCAGATCTTCCCGCGGTCGACGCTGCGCAGGAAGTGCATCACCATCTGGCGCGGGGCGTCGGCGGCGAGGATCGCGGCCGCATCCGATCCCTGGTGTGCGAGATAGAGCCCGGCGACGTACACTTTGAAGGTGAGTTTGCTGCGCAGGGCGAGCCCGTTGAGGGTCAGCGTCTGCTCGCCGACCGTGGCGCGGTCGGGCAGCGTGACTCCCGCGAGCGAACCGGCGCTCGCCTCGCTGAGCGGAAGTCCCGCGATGACGAGAGCGAGGGTGAGGACGAGGGCGTGATGCCGCATCAGCAATACCTCCTGGGAAAGCCCTAGTCTAGCGACAGCGTCCGGCGATGCAAGAGGCTCCGCACCAGAGGGTGGAGGGGCGCGTCCCCACCGACGAGACGCTGGCGATCCGGGCCCGCGAGGGCTCTCCGGAGGCGTTCGCCCGGCTCGTGGAGCGGTACGAACGGCCGGTCTTCGGCCTGATCGTGCGGCTGGTGCGCGATCCGGCGCTCGCGGAGGACCTGGCCCAGGAGGCCTTCCTGCGCGCCTGGCGAGCGCTCGCGAGCTTCGACCCGGAGCGCCGCTTCGCCAGCTGGCTGCTGCGGATCGCCCACAACGCGGCGATCGATGCCCTCCGGCGGCGCCGGACGATGCCGCTCGTCTCCCTCGTGATGGAAGATGATGGGGAGGAGGAGGGGCGGGAGCGGGAGCTGCCCGATCTCGCGGCCCCGAACCCGGAGGAGCGGGCGGCGGGGCGGGATCTCGCCCGGGCGCTGGAGCAGGCGCTCGCGGGCCTGCGGCCGGAGTACCGCGCGGCGCTCCTGCTGCGTTTCGGGCAGCAGCTCTCCTACGAGGAGATCGCCGAGGTCCTCTCGCTGCCGCTGGGCACGGTGAAGACCTTTCTCCACCGGGGGCGAGCCGCACTCGCGCGGGCGCTGGCAGACGCGGGGTACCGGCTTCCCACTCGCGGAGGTGAAACCGGAGGCCGGTCGGGGACGTAGCCGGGATGGATGGAGCGGAGATGCGTGAGCGCCGAGAGATGACCCCCGAAGAGCTGGATGGCTGGCTGCGCGCCGAGTCGGCGGCCGACGATGCGGAGGCGGAGCGACGCCTCGCGCTGCTCTTCGACGCGCTCGTCGAGCCGGCTCCGCGGCCGGGGTTCACCGCGCGCGTGCTCGCTTCGATCCGGGCCGAGGAGGCCGCCGTTCGCCTCGCGCGCCGTCGCCGGTTCCGCCATCTCGCCGCCGCCGCGGTGCTGCTCTCCGCGGCGGCGTTCGCGGGGCTGCTGCTCGCCGGCCCGGGTGGTCTCGGAGCGATCCCCGCCCTTGGCGCCCGTTGCCTGATGGCCGCCGGCGCGATCGGCAGAGGCGTGGCCTGGTTCTGGACTCTGTTCGCCACCGCGTTCGTGCCCGTGGCGGAGGCCCTCTTCCGGCCATGGATCTTCGGAGTGGCGGCGGCTCTCGCGCTCTCCTCCATCCTGATGCTGTCTTCGCTCGTCCGCTGTCTCGAACGAGAGAAAGGAGTCGTCCATGCGCTTCTTCCGCACTGATGGCCGGAGCCCGGGGAGCGGGCGCCGGCTGCTGTCCGTCGCGTTGCTCGCGCTGTTCGTTCCGCTGATCGCGGCGGCCGCGGACCGGGGCGCGATCGAAGAACGGTTCGAGGTGATCGATCTGAGCGACCGGCTGCTGCTGCGGCCGCACGCCGGCGAGTCGCTGCCCCAGGTCGAGATCCCGGATGCCGGGGACGGGGCGCTCGTCCGCGGCCAGCTCCACGACGCCGAGGCGCTGGAGTCCGAGCTCGGCGATGCCGCCGCGGCGGTCGCCGAGCTGGCGGCGCTCCCGCTCGCGGCCCGCCGGGAGGCGCTCGGCCTGCCGCCGCGAGAGGCCGAGCCGGAGCCGTCCCGGCCGCACCACACCCGGGTGAAGCGGAGCCGTTCGACGGCCGACGACCGGGTCGTCTTCGGGCGTTCGCTGGTGATCGAAGAGGAGGAGGTCTCGGGAGACGCGGTCTGCTTCGGCGGCCGGGTCGAGGTCCGGGGCCGCGTCACCGGAGATGCGGTCGTGATCGGCGGGTCGGTGACGGTCAGCGGGAAGGTCGCCGGCGACGTCGTGGCGATCGGCGGCCAGGTTCTCCTGAGAGAAGGGGCCCGGGTGGAGGGCGATGTCGTCGCGGTGGGCGGGGAAGCCGCTCTGGAGACGAATACGCGCGTGGAGGGCGAGGTGGTCTCGGTCGGCGGCACGGTGCACAAGGATCCGGGGGCGGAGATCGTGGGCAAGGTTTCGGAGGTCTCGTTCTGGAGGTCCCCCTGGTCGGGCCGCACGGGCCCGACCGACACGCACGGCATCGAACGTTTCAAGCGGTCCGGAGGCGGCGGTCGCCTCCTCGCGCGTCGTCTCCTCGGGCTCGTGGCCCTCGGCCTGCTCGTCGGCCTCGTGCTCCTCGTGGCGCAGCCGACCACCGAGCGGGTGGCGGCACGCGTCGTGTCGGAGAGCTGGTCCGCCGGTCTCACCGGGCTCCTCGTCGAGCTCCTCTTCCTGCCGCTCCTGCTCCTCGTCGTCCTCGTCCTCCTGATCACGGTGATCGGCATCCCGCTGCTGCTCCTGATCCCGGTCCTCCTCTTCGCGCTCGTGCTCGTGGCGCTGCTCGGCTACGCGGGGGTCGCGCTCGCGGTCGGCCGCTGGCTCTGCCACCGCTTCGGCTGGGAGATCTCCGGCAGCTACGCCCAGGCACTCCTCGGGGTCGTGGCGATCCAAGCGCTCACCCTCCTCGGTGCACTCCTCGGGATCGTGGGGAGCTGGGTCGGCGGGTTCGGCACCCTGATCGCCCTCCTCGGCTTCCTCGTGCGGTATCTCGCCTGGACGGTCGGCCTCGGTGCGGCGCTGCTACTGCTCGCGCGCCGGAAGCGGTCCGGCCCGGAGCCGTTCACCGCGCTCTCGACGGCGTCGCCGGCCGGCGAGCTGCCGCCGATTCCGCCGGCGCCGGTGCCGCCGCCCGCTGACCTCGGAGCGGCGTCCGGGCCGGAGCCGCCGGCCGGGGAGTGATGCCGGGCGGAGTCGTCTCGAATCCGGGGCGGGGGCGCTGGTAGGCTGCCGCGGATGCCGCCGGAACGCGAATCCCCCGCCGCCCGCGCTGCCTGGCTGCGTGCGGAGATCGCCCGCCACGAGCGCCTCTACTACGTCGAAGCGCGCCCGGAGATCACCGACCGGGAGTTCGACACCCTCCTCGCGGAGCTCGCGGCGCTCGAAGCGGCTGACCCCGCTCTGGTGACGCCCGACAGCCCGACGCAGCGGGTCGGCGGCGCGCCGGTCGAGGGCTTCGCCCCGGTCGTGCACGAGCCGCCGCTCCAGTCGCTCGACAACACCTACAGCCGTGAGGAGCTGGCGGCGTGGATCGACAGACTCGGCCGGCTGGTGCCGGACGCCGAGCTCGCGTTCGTCGCCGAGCTGAAGGTGGACGGCGTCTCGATCTCGCTGCGGTACGAGGACGGGGTGCTGGT
>JAAYLR010000120.1 GCA_012521815.1 Acidobacteriota bacterium | reverse complement strand
GGTGGAGGCGATCGAGGCCGGCTTCCCGCAGCGGGAGATCATGGAGGCGGCCTACGCCTACCAGCGGGCGGTGGAGAAGGGCGAGAAGGTCGTGGTCGGCGTCAACGCCCTCCAGGTCGACGACGAACCCGAGGTCGACACCCTCTACATCGGCGAGGAGGTGGCCGCCCAGCAGGTCGAGTTCCTCGACCACGTGCGGGCCCGGCGCGACCGGGGAGCGGTGGCGCGGACGCTCGCAGCGCTGCGCGCCGGGGCGCAGGGCGAGGCCAACACGATGCCCCTCATCCTCGACTGCGTGCGCGTCTACTGCACGGTCGGCGAGATCAGCGACGCCCTGCGCGACGTCTTCGGTACCTACGAGGAGCCGGCGGTCTTCTGAGGAGAACGTGCCATGAACCAGACCCTCCGCATCGTCCAGGACCTCCTCGCGTACACCATCTGGGCGGACCGCACCGTGCTGGATTCGCTTCGCGTGGTGTCGGCGGAAGACCTGATCCGGGCGACCGGAACCGGTTACGGCTCGATCCGGGGCACGCTGGTCCACCTGCTCGCGAACGAGCAGACCTGGCTCGCCCGGTTCCTCGGAGCGGAGCCGCCACCGGCCCCGGAGGAGACGGCGTTCCCGGACCGCCTCTCGCTCGCTCTCTCTTTCGAAGAGGTCTGGTCGCAGCTTGGCTTCTTCCTGGCCTCGCTCAGCGCCGAACAGCTGGCCGGCGAGGTCTTCTGGATGGAGCCGGACGGGAAGGCCCGCCGTCTGCCGTGTCCCAAGGCAATCTGTCATTTCGTGACCCTCGCCGCCTTCCATCGGGGGCAGGCGGTGGCGAGCCTCTACCAGATGGGGTATCGGGTCCCGGAGACGGACTATCTGCAGTTTCCCCGGGAGGACTCCTCCGCGCCGGGGCAGACCTGATAAACTGACGGGTCATGAGCGGGAATACACGTCGGATCCTGATTGCCAAGCCAGGCCTGGACGGCCACGATCGCGGCGCCAAAGTGGTGGCCCGCGCCCTCCGCGACGCCGGTTTCGAGGTCATCTACACCGGCCTGCGCCAGACACCGGAGCAGATCGCGATCGCCGCGATCCAGGAGGACGTCGACGCCGTCGGCCTCTCCATCCTCTCCGGTGCCCACAACCGGCTGCTGCCCGAGGTGGCCCGGCTCCTGCGGGAGCAGGGCGGCGGGGACGTCCTGGTCTTCGCCGGCGGCATCATCCCGGACCGGGACATCGAGCAGCTCAAGCAGTCCGGGGTGGACGAGATCTTCCTCCCGGGTGCCTCGACCGAGGCGATCGTGGACTATCTGCGCCGACGCCTGGCGGCCTGAACAGCTCCGGCCTCCGGCGCGTCCCGGTGGGCCGACACTTCGGGGAGCTCCCATGAGCAAGCGGATCCTGCTGGCGGACGACAGCGTGACGATCCAGAAGGTCGTCGAGCTGACCTTCCTGGACGAGGACTTCGAGGTCGTCGCGGTCAGCAACGGCTCGCAGGCGCTGGGGCGCCTGGAAGAGAGCGAGCCCGACCTCGTGATCGCCGACGTGCACATGCCGGGCGCCGGCGGGCTGGAGGTCTGCCGCGAGTCGAAGCAGCGCCGGCCGTGGGTGCCGGTGCTCCTCCTGGTGGGTACCTTCGAACCGTTCGATCCCGCCGAGGCGACCGCCGCGGGGGCGGATGGCTACCTGAAGAAGCCGTTCGATTCCCAGGAGCTGTTGCGCCTGGCCCACGAGCTGATCGCCGCCGGCGAGGTACCGGTGCCGGCGCCCGAGCCCGCCGAGGAGCCGGCGGTGGAGGCCTTCGACGATAGACCGGCGTTCAGCTGGTCGTCGGCGCTCGACGATACGCCTGCGGCCACCGAGGTCCAGCCGCCGGCGGACATGCTCTCCGGTGACGGACTGGAATCGGGAATCGCCACGCCGCTGAGCGGCCTGGGTTTCCAGGACCTCACCCCGCCGCCGCCCCCGCCGTCGTTCTTCGCCGATGAGCCCGAGGCACCGGTGCCCGTTCCCGAACCGCCGCCCGCACCGTTCCTCACCGAAACCGCACCGGAGCCCGAAGCTCGCCGCGGCGTTCCGGAGCCGGCTCCGCCGTCCGCTCCGGCCAGCCTGTCGGAAGAGGATCTCGAGCGTCTGGCCCGGCGGGTCGTGGAGCTGCTCGGGCCCCAGGTGGTCCGGGAGGTGGCCTGGGAGGTCGTGCCCGACCTCGCCGAGGTCGCGGTGCGCGCCCGTCTGCGCGAGCTCGAGGCCGAGCTCGAGTGATTCCGACCGACTGTCCGAAGACCGCGTACCGGCCGGTGCGGGGGTGCGGGGCGCATGCTGATGGATAGACGATTCGAGCCGGCGAGCTACGAAGGCCGGTGGCAGCGCTGGTGGAGCGAGCGGGGCTTCTTCCGCTGCGAGGTTCCCTCGCCGAAGCCCGGCTTCTGCATCATGATCCCGCCGCCCAACGTGACCGGCAAGCTCCACATGGGGCATGCGCTCCAGTCGACGTTGCAGGATCTGCTCACGCGCTGGAAGCGGATGCAGGGGTACAACGCCCTCTGGCTGCCGGGCACCGATCACGCGGGGATCGCCACCCAGCTCATGGTCGAGCGCCAGCTCGCCGCCGAGGGCACCGATCGCCATGCGCTCGGCCGCGAGCGGTTCCTCGCGCGGATGTGGGAGTGGAAGGAGACGCACCACGGGAACATCCGCGAGCAGCTCGATCTCCTCGGCGCCTCCTGCGACTGGTCGCGGGAGCGGTTCACCCTCGACGAGAGCCTCTCGCGCGCGGTGCGGGAGGCGTTCGTGCGCCTCTACCGCGAAGGGCTGATCTCCCGCGGGGAGTACCTCGTCAACTGGTCGCCGGCGCTCGACACCGCCATCTCCGATCTCGAGGTGGAGATGAAGTCGGTGCGGGATTCGCTCTGGCAGATCGCCTACCCGGTGGCGGAGAGCGACGAGCGGGTGGTGATCGCCACCACCCGGCCGGAAACGATGCTCGGCGACACCGCCATCGCCTTTCACCCGGAGGACGAGCGGTACCGGCATCTGCTTGGCCGCAAGGCGCTCCTGCCGCTCACCGGGCGCGAGATCCCGTTCGTCGCCGATCCGATGGTCGAGCGGGAGTTCGGCACCGGGCTCGTGAAGGTCACCCCCTGCCACGACCCCGCCGACTTCGAGCTCGCCCGCCGGCACGACCTGCCGGGGATCGCGGTGATCGATCGCCGCGGGCGGATGACCCCGGCGGCCGGAGCGGCGTTCGCCGGCCTGACCACGATGGCGGCGCGCGAGAAGGTGCTCGTCGAGCTCCGCGCCGCGGGGCTGCTCGTCTCCGAGGAGCCGTACGTCCACAACGTCGGACACTGCCAGCGCAGCGGCGTGCGGATCGAGCCGCTCGTCTCCACCCAGTGGTTCTGCGACGTCTCCGGCATGGCGCAGCAGGCGCTCGCCGCGGTGCGCGACGGCCGGATCGAGCTGTTGCCGGCCTCCTGGGAGAAGACCTGGGAGCACTGGCTCGAGAACATCCGCCCCTGGTGCATCTCCCGCCAGCTCTGGTGGGGGCATCAGATCCCCGCCTGGTACGACCCGGCGGGGAACGTCTGGGTGGCGCACTCGTTCGCGGAGGCGGCGGCGCTCGCCGGCACGGAGGAGCTCCGGCAGGACGACGACGTGCTCGACACCTGGTTCTCCTCGGCGCTCTGGCCGTTCTCGACCCTCGGCTGGCCGGAGGCGACCCCGGATCTCGCGGCGTTCTATCCGACCGACGTCCTGGTGACCGCCTTCGACATCCTCTTCTTCTGGGTTGCCAGGATGGTGATGTCCGGCCTCCACTTCACGGGCGAGGTGCCGTTCCGCCGGGTCCATCTCACCGGCCTCGTGCGCGACGCCTCGGGCGTGAAGATGTCGAAGACGAAGGGGAACGTCCTCGATCCCGCCGATCTCGTCGCCACCTACGGCGCCGATGCGGTGCGCTTCACCCTCGCGCTGCTCGACGCGCCGGGGCGCGACATCCCGCTCGACCCGGAGCGGATGGCCGGCTACCGGGCGTTCGGCAACAAGATCTGGAACGCCACCCGCTTCGCCCTCGGCCGGATCGGCGACGTCCGGGTCGCGCCGGAGCTCGATACCGCGGAGCTGGCGGTGCCGGAGCGCTGGATCCTCTCCCGCCTCGCCGCCGCGACCGCCGAGGTGGGGGAGAAGTTCGAGAGCTTCCGCTTCGACGAGGCCTGCCAGCGGCTCTACCACTTCTTCTGGGGCGATCTCTGCGACTGGTACATCGAGCTCGCCAAGCCCGCGCTCGCGGGCGACGCTGCCCGCCCGCGCGTTGCCGAGGTGCTCCTGACGGTGCTCGAGCGGGCGCTCCGGCTCCTGCATCCGGTCATGCCGTTCCTCACCGAGGAGCTCTGGCAGCGGCTGCCGGGACACGAGGCGATCCACCCCGAGACGATCTGTCTCGCCCCGTACCCGGAGCCGGAGCCGGAGTGGATCGCGCCGGAGGCCGAGGCCCGGATGGAGGCCCTGATCGCAGTCGTCACCCGGGCCCGGGCGCTGCGGCTCGATCTCGGACTGAAGCCGAAAGAGCGGGCGCGCCTCCTCCTCGAAGGGGGCGACCCGGAGACGCTCGCCTTCCTGACGGGGGAGGCCGCCCTGATCGGCTCGCTCGCCCAGCTCTCGGCGGTCGAGGCCGGCACGGCCGGACCCGAGGCGCTGCGCGACCAGGCCGGCGGGGTGGCGATCGCGGTGGTGGCCGAGGCGCGCGCGGCGACCCCGGCCGAGCTCGGGCGGCTGGCCGCCGAGCTCGAGAAGGTCGAGCAGGAGCTCGCGCGGGCCCAGGCCCGTCTCGCGGATCCCTCTTTCCTCGCCAAGGCGCCTCCCCACGTGGTCGAAGGCAACCGGCGGCGAGTCGAGGAGCTCGAAGAACGCCGCGCCCGGCTCCAGGGCGGTCTCGGCGGCGGGTGAGACCGGGAGCGCGTCCGTGGACGGCAGCGAGCGGAACCCTGACGCGGCGGCCTCGGGACTGACGGGAGCGGAGGCGCTCGCGCTTTTCGGAGGGTTCCGCGCCGGAGAAGTCTGGCCCGCCGGCCTCAACCTGCTCGCCGTCTCCCGGACCGACTCCACCAACAGCCTCGCCCGGCGCCTGCTCGCCCGCCTCGAAGAAGAGGGCGAGCCGGTGAGCGATTTCCTCCTCCTGGCCTGCGAACAGACCGAAGGGCGCGGGCGGGGCGGGCGGCGCTGGGAGAGCCCGGCGGGAGCCGGGGTCTACGTCACCCGGGTGTTGCGGCTGCCGCCCGGAGCCGCGGCCGTCGAGCTGCCGCTGCGCGTGCCCGTCGCGCTCTGCGCGGGCCTCGACGAGCTCCTCGGCGGCCGCTGCCGGATCAAGTGGCCGAACGATCTGCTCGTGAGCGGCCGGAAGCTCGGCGGGGTGCTGATCGAGGTCCTCCGCTGTGGCGAAGAGGAGATCGCTCTGATCGGCTTCGGGCTCAACTACCGCCTCGCGGGAGCGGCGTGCAACCTGCCGGCGGCCACCTCGTTCACGGCCGAGGTGGACCAGCCACTTCCGCTCCCCGCGTTCGCCGCGAGAATGGTGACCGCCGTCGAGAGCGAGCTCGCCCGGCTCGGCCCGGAGCCCGGGCTCGCGGCGCGCTTCCGGCGCTGGCTCGTGCACGCGCCCGGCGACGAGATGCGGGTCCGCAGTGGTGACGAGCTGATCCACGGCCGGTTCGTGGGGCTGGACGACTGGGGTCATCTCCGGCTCGCCACGGCAGCCGGAGAGCTCGCGATCGCCACCGGCGAGATTCTGGAGTGAGAGAGGAAGAGAGCGTGGCGCAAGAGACGGGTTCCCTGCTGGTGGTCATCGACGTCGGCAACACGAACACGGTCTTCGGCGTCTACGACGGCGACCGGCTGATCCACGACGTCCGGCTCTCGACCGCGACCGAACGGACCGCCGACGAGCTCGGCGCGCTGCTGCTGCCGCTCTTCGCCCGGGCCGGCCTCGACCTGTCCGCCGCCGATGGCGTCGTGGTCTCCTCGGTGGTGCCGCCCCTCCAGGCCGTTTTCGACCGGCTGGCCCGGGAGTACTTCGGCTGCGAGCCGTTCTTCGTCGAGCCGGGGATCCGCACCGGGATGGTGATCCGCTACGACAGCCCCGGCGAGGTCGGCGCGGACCGGATCGTCAACGCGGTGGCGGCCCGGGAGCTCTTCGGCTCCCCGGTGGTCGTGGTCGACTTCGGCACCGCCACGACCTTCGACCTCATCAACGCCGCGGGAGAGTACGCCGGCGGGATCATCGCCCCGGGGATCACGATCTCCGCCGAGGCCCTCTTCCTCCACGCCGCGCGTCTCTACCGGGTCGACATCCGCAAACCCGCGCAGCTGATCGGGCGCAACACCGCCGGGGCGATCCAGGCCGGCATCTACTACGGCTACGTCGGTCTCGTCGACGGGATCCTCGAGCGGCTGCACGGGGAGGTCCCGGGGCTGCGGGCGGTCGTCGCCACCGGTGGTCAGGCGGAGATGATCGCGGAGGGCTCCCGCTACATCACCCACACCGAGCCCCTGCTCACCCTCGTCGGCCTGCGCCTCCTCTATGAACGAAACCGCGGCGTCTGAGGGCGAGCCGTCGGCCGAAGACCACGCCTTCTTCCAGGCGATCGAGGAGCGGTTCGTCGCCCTGCGCGGCGCCGCGACGCTGCTCTCGCCCGCCGACTGGCAGCTCGCACGCGCCTGGCACCGGGCAGGGATCCCCCTCGCCGCGGTGCTCGAAGGGCTCGAAAGGGCGTTCGCCCGGCATCGGGAGCGGGAGCGGCCGGGGCGGATCTCCAGCCTGCGTTACTGCCGGCCGCTGGTGGAGGAGGCCTGGCGGGAGCTGCGGGAGCTCGGAGCGCTGGTCCGGCGCCCGGCGGCGCCGGCGCTCGCCGTCGAAGACCGGCTGGAGCGGCTGGCCGCGGCGCTTCCCGCCGGGCTGGCCGAGCGCCGGGAGCGGGCGGCCGCGATCGTCGCGCTCGCCGGCGAGCCGGCGGCGGTCGAAGCCCGCCTGGCGGCGCTCGAGGAGGAGTGGCTCGCCGCCGAGCTGGTCCGCCTCGACGAACGGGAACGCACCGAGCTGGAGGAGCAGGTGACCCGCTCGCTCGCCGCGGTCGCCGGCCGGCTCGACGCCGAGGCGATCGCGGCCGCCCGCGAGCAGCTCCGGCTGCGGGCCCTGAAGCGGCGCCTCGGGTTGCCCGATCTCTCGCTCTTTTCCCCCCTCTTCCTGACCGACTCCGGAACGGAGTAGCCCGCGGCGAGCGGCGCTCTCCCGGGAGTTGCTCCCCGGGGTGAGCGATCCACGTCCCGGAGGGCGTCCGTTCCGGACGTGTGGAGAGATCTGCCTCCGGCCATCCTCCCGGCGGCGGCGGCGCTCGCAGGGGTGGCGCTCGGCCCAGAGCTGGGATGGCGTCCGGCCCCGCTCCTGCTGCTCGCCCTCGCGGCTCTCGCGCTGCGGCTCGGCGGCGGGGCCGGGCGTCTCGGTGCCGGTCTGGCGGTGGGGTTGCTGGCTGGCAGCCTCACCGGTCTCGACACGCTGGCGGCGATCGAGCCCGATCGTCCCGTCGCAGCGGTGGTGCGTGTCGGCAGCGTCCGGCTGGCGCCCCGGCAGCAGGAGTGGGTCGCCCGCGTGGAGGTCGAACGGCTCCGGCAGGGGGAGCGGGTCTGGCACCGCCCCGGCCCGGTGTTCCTCCATCTGCCCGCCACGGCGACCCGCCCGGCGCGAGGTGAAGAGGTGCGCGTGCGCGGCTTCCTGCGCCGCTCGGAAGGCCACCTCAACGCCGTGCCGACCGCGCCCGGGCCGTACCGTCTCCGCGTCAAGAGCGAGTACCTCCTCACGCGCGAGGAACCGGAGAACCTCTGGGGAGCGCTGCAGCGGTCGCTCGATGAACGGCTGCCGGCGCCCGGGTGGGGAAGGGAGGGAGAGGCGCTGACCCGCGCGCTCGTCCTCGGCCGCCCGGAGGCGTTGCCGGAGCGCGGTCTGCGCGCGATGCGGCGGGCCGGTCTCGGCCATCTGCTCGCGCTCTCGGGGCTCCACGTCTCCATGCTGGCCGCGGCCACGGCGTTCTTCCTGGCATGGCTCCCACCGCTCGCCCAGCGGCTCGCCATCGCCCTGGCGGTGGCCGGCTACCTTGCCATCGCGGGGCCGTCGCCGTCGCTCTTGCGCTCCTCCCTCATGGCGCTGCTCGCCGTCGCGGCGCTCGCGAGCCGTCGCCGCCCGCTGGTGCTCAACGCCCTCGCCGTCGTCGCTGCCGGACTCGCGCTGCTCTCGCCCCGGATCACCCGGGATCTCGCCTTCCAGCTCTCCTGCTCGGCCACGGCCGGCATCCTCCTCGCCGGCGGCGTGATCGCGCCCCGGTGGCGACGGGCTCCGTTGCCGCTGCGGTGGCTGGCGCTGGGAATCACGATGAGCCTCGCGGCGCAGCTCGCGAGCCTGCCGTTCGCGCTTCCGGCTTTCGCCCGTCTCGGTCTCGCCTCGCTGCCGCTGAACCTCGTGGCGATTCCCTGGATCACTCTCTTTCTGCTGCTCGCGTTCGGCTGGGTGGCCGTGGCGCTCGCCGCTCCCGGGGTGGCAGCCACGTTCGGTCCGGCGCTCGATTTCGTGGCGAGGCCCCTCGCCTGGAGCGAGCTGCTCCCGCCGAGCCGTTGGGTGGCGTTCGCCTTCCCGGCTTCGTTCGGGACGTCTTCCCTTCTCGCCTGCGCCGGCGGCGCCGCCCTGCTCCTGCCGTGGCGCCGTGCCCGGTTCGTCCTCCTGGCGGGCGCGGGGCTGCTCCTGCAGGGAGCGCCGTCCGCCAGCGGGCAGCCTCCGGTCGAGGTCGTCTTCTTCGATGTCGGCCAGGGAGACGCCACGCTGCTGCGCGATGGCCGCCACGCGGTGCTGGTCGACGGCGGCGGGATCCCCGGAGTCGACCTGGGAGCCCGGGTGCTCGCTCCGAATCTGGCCTGGCTCGGGCTGTACGAGCTCGCCGCGCTGGTGGTCACTCACCCCGACGCCGACCACTGCGCCGGCCTGCTCGATCTCGCGCGGAGCATGCCGGTCCGGGAACTGATCGTCGCGGACTGGGAGGGCGACGGCGACGGGAGCGATTGTCTGGCGGAGCTCGGCAGCATCTTCAGAGGGCGAATCCGGCGGCTCGCCGAAGGCGATCGTTTCGAGGCCGGGCGTTGGCGTTTCGAGGTCCCGCAGGCTCGCCTCCGGGATCTCGCCCGTGGCAACGATCGCTCTCTCGTGCTGATCGCCGAGGCCGAAGGGCGGCGCCTGCTGCTCGCGGGCGACGTCGAGCGTCGCGGAGAGGAGCGGCTCGCGGCTCCCGGAGTGCTCGGTGGGAGATTCGACCTGCTCAAGGTTCCCCACCATGGTTCCGCCTCCTCTTCGAGCGAGCGGCTGCTCGCGGTCGCCCGCCCTCGCCTGGCGGTGATCTCCTGCGGAGCTCGCAATCGTTTCGGCCATCCGGGAACGGGGGCGCTGGCCCGGCTTCGCGCCCAGGGCAGCGTGGTCTGGCGGACCGACCGGGGGGGCATGGTCGTCGTCCGCTGGCGGCCCGGCGGGCCGCTCGCGCTCTGGCGGCCGCTGCCCGGGAGGCGAGCGGCGCCATAGACTCCGGGGCGGGATGTCCGCACTCGTCGCGATCGCCGGTGCCACCGCCACGGGCAAGAGCGCCCTGGCGGTGGCGGTGGCGCGCCGCCGCGCCGCCGAGATCGTCAACGCCGATGCGCTGCAGGTCTATCGCGGGCTCGACATCGGTACCGCGAAACCCCCGGTCGCCCTCCGCGCCGAGATCCCGCACCATCTGTTCGACCTGTTCGATCCCCGGGAGGCATGCAGCGCGGGGCGTTTCGCGGAGCTCGCCAACCCGGTCCTCGACGGGATCGCCGCGCGTGGCCGGGCGGCGCTGCTGGTCGGCGGCGGTGGCTTCTACCTGCAGGCGATCCTCGATGGTCTCGGCGCGATCCCGCCGACGCCTCCGGCGGTACGAACGGCGATGCGGGAACGCCTCGTTCGCGAGGGGCTGCCCGCGCTCGCCGCGGAGCTCGCCCGGTGCGATCCAGAGACGGCGGCGCGGCTTGCTCCAGGCGATCGTCAGCGGATCCTCCGCGCTCTCGAGGTCCATGCCGCCACCGGAGAGCCGCTCTCGCGCTGGCAGGCACGCAATCCGATCGGCGTGCGCGCACGCTCCGCGGTCCGGATCGGATTGACCCTGCCGAGAGCGCTTCTGTACGATCGCATCGCGAAGCGGGTGCGCGAGATGCTTGCCGCCGGGTGGGTGGACGAGGTCGCGAGACTGCGGGATGGCGGAGTTCCTTCCTCGGCCCCGGCATTCCAGGCGCTGGGATACCGGGAGCTCGTCGCGGTGGTCGATGGCCGGCTGCCGCTCGCGGCCGCCGAAGCGCGGATCGTGACCGCGACCCGGCGCTATGCGAAGCGGCAGGAGACCTGGTTCCGGCGCGATCCGCGCATCCGCTGGTTCGATGCCCGGCGGAGCGAGGAGGCCGAATGCTTCATCGAGGCGATACTGACGGGGGAAGGCGGGGGAGCCAGAGCATGAACAAGCCAACCATCAACATCCAGGACGGTTTCCTCTTCCAGCATCTCAAGGACGGCAAGACGATGAGCGTGGAGCTGACCACCGGCCGTCGGCTCGATGGGAGGATCCGCCGCTTCGATCGCTTCGCGGTGGTGATCGAGGCGGAAGGCCGGGAAGTCCTCGTGTACAAGCACGCGATCGCCACCATTCAGATCGGCCCCGAGAGTTGAACGGCCGGCAGCGAGTGGCCACGGGGCCGCCGGCCCGTCTCCTGGGGCTCCTGGCGGGCGCCCTGCTGGGCGTGACGCTGGCCTGCGCCCCGGCTCCTCCCCGGCCGCTGCTGCGCCCGCTCGAGCCGGCCGTCAGCGCCTTCCTGCTCTCGCCCGAGACCGGCCTGCCGGCCGGGCGGCTCGAGGCCGCGACCATCGCCGAGTTGCAGGGAGCACACCGCCGGTTGCTCGCCGGCGACACCGCGGGAGCGGTGGCGGTGGCCGAACGCCTCCGGCTCGGGCCCGAGACGGCCGACGCCGCGGCCGTCCTGCTCGCCGGGACAGAGCTCGCGAAGGGCGCCACGGCGGCCGTCATCGCGCGGCTCGCGCCGGTGGTGGCGAGCGACCCCGGCTACCTCGCCGCGCTCCTGCCGCTCGCCAGGGCCCACGAGCTGAACGGCGACGAACGCGCCGCGTTCGAACGGTACGCCGCGGCAGCGAACGCGGTGCCCGTCGCCGCGGAGCGGGCTCGCGCTCTCCTCCCGGCGGCGGCGGCGGCGGTGCATTCGCTCCTCGCGACCGCTCTCGGAAGCGGGGACCTCGAGGGCGCCGGGCTCCAGGTCGCCTGGCTGGAGAGGTGGCTGCCCGAGCAGCGGACGACGATCGAGGCGCGCCGGCGGCTCTCCTCGCTCCGGGGGGACAGCGAAGGCGAGCTGCGCGCGCTGCGCCGCCTGGTCTCTTTCGAACCCGAGAGCCGGGAGCTGCTCTGGCGCCAGGGCGAGCTCGAGCTCGAGGTCGGCGATGCGAGCCGTGGACTCGCGCTCTTCGAGGGGCTCGCGCGCCGCTATCCCGCCGACCCGGAGGTGACGAAGGGGGGGGCGCGCGCCCGTTTCCTCTGGCGGCTCACGACGCTGCCGCCGCGCGTCCAGCAGCTGGTGCGGCACGAGGTGCCGACGCGAGGCGACTTCGCGGCGCTCCTCTACTGGCTCGTGCCCGGGGTGCGCGCCGGCCGGCCGTCGGCCGCGCGAGTGGCCACCGACGTGCTCGATCACCCCTGGCGGGAGGAGATCGTCCGGGTCGCGAACTTCGGAGTGATGCGTGTCGACGAGACGCGCCATCTCTTCGAACCCGACCGGGCGCTCACCCGTGGCGACGCCCACCTCGCGTTCGCCCGCCTGCTGCTCCTTTTCGGGCGGCGCGCTCCCTGTCTGCACGGCATTGGCCTCGAGGCCGCGCCCCGCTCCAGCGACGAGGCCTGCGCGCTGCTCGCGGCCTGCGGCATCGTCGATGATCCGGAGCTCTGCCGGGAGAGCGGCCCGGCCTCGAACCGCGAGCTCCTCGAGCAGCTGCGCCGCGTTCTCGAGCGGTTCGACGGAGGGCCGGGATGACGATCCCGAACCTGATCTCCCTGCTCCGGATGGGTCTCATCCCGCTCTTCATCATCGCGGTTCTCGACGGGAGGCCCGGCCGGGCGCTGGTGGTCTTCGTGGTCGCCGGGCTGAGCGACGCGCTCGACGGCTTCATCGCCCGGTTCTGGAACCAGAAGAGCGCTCTCGGCGCCTATCTCGACCCGATGGCGGACAAGCTACTGCTGATCTCCGCCTACGTGGTGCTCGCCATCCCCAACCTCTCGCCGGGTGCCACGGTCCCGGTCTGGGTGTCGGCGCTCGTCATCACCCGCGATGTGGTGATCGTCGGCGTGGCCCTGACGCTCTACCTCGCCCAGGGGGTCACCCGCTTCCCGCCGAGCGGCCTGAGCAAGGTGAACACCGCCGTCCAGATCTCCGCGATCGCTCTCGTGCTGCTCTCCGGGCTCCAGCCGGCGCTCGAGCTGACGGCGCTGATCGCCTGTTTCCTGGTCGCCCTCCTCACCCTCGCCTCCGGGATCGACTACATCCGCCTCGCGAACCGGATGACCCCGAGCCGCTGAACGGGACCGGGGCCCGGGCTCAGGTATGCTCGGGGGTGGCGATCCCCCTGGCCGAGGAGTCCGATGCCCCCGTTCGTCCATCTTCACCTGCACACCGAGTACAGCCTGCTCGACGGCGCGAACCGCCCGGAGGAGGTCTGCCGGACCGCCGCCGAAATGGGGATGCCGGCGATCGCCCTCACCGATCACGGCAACCTCTTCGGAGCGATCAACTTCCACGACGTGGCCCGGCAGGCCGGCATCAAGCCGATCATCGGCATCGAGGCGTACGTCGCCGACGGCAGCCACACCGAGCGGAACCCCGCGCGCAAGAGCAGCAACCACCTCGTGCTGCTCGCCCGCGACGAGACCGGGTACCGCAACCTCATCAAGCTCACCACGATCTCGTTCCTCGACGGGCACTACTACAAGCCGCGCATCGACCACGAGCTGCTCCGCCGCCATGCCGACGGCCTGATCGGCCTGTCGGCCTGCCTGAAAGGGGAGGTGAGCGAGCGGATCCTGGCCGGCGACCTGGACGGCGCGGAGGCCACCGCGAAGACGTATCGGGAGATCCTCGGGGAGGAGAACTACTTCCTGGAGATGCAGGATCACGGCATCCCCGAGCAGCGCCAGGTCAACGCCGCGCTCCGTGATCTCTCGCGCCGGACCGGAATTCCCCTGGTCCTCTCCAACGACTGTCACTACCTGCGCCAGGACGACGCGACGGCGCACGACGTCCTGCTCTGCATCGGTACCGGACGCACCCTCGCCGACCCCGACCGGATCCGGTACGCGACCGATCAGTTCTATCTGAAGAGCGGCGAGGAGATGGCGACGCTCTTCCCGCGGGATTCGGAGGCGCTCGAGAACACGCTCCGGATCGCCGAGCGGTGCGACCTCAAGATCGCGCGCGAGAAATACCACCTGCCCGAGTTCACGGTGCCGCCGGGCCATACCCGGGAGTCGTACCTGGAGAAGATCGTCGAACAGGGCCTCGGGGAGCGGCTCGCCGAACAGCGGCGACGCCAGGGGCCCGGAGCTCCGAAGGTCGACGAGGCGATCTACTGGGAGCGGCTGCGACTCGAGATGGAGGTTATCCGCCGCGTCGGGTTCGCCGGCTACTTCCTCGTGGTCTGGGATTTCATCCGTTTCGCTCGCGAACAGAGGATCCCGGTCGGTCCCGGGCGGGGTTCGGCCGCCGGGTCGCTGGTCTCCTGGGCGCTGCGGATCACCGATATCGACCCGCTGCGCTACGGCCTGCTCTTCGAACGCTTCCTCAACGCCGACCGGATCAGCATGCCGGACATCGACATCGATTTCTGCATGCGTCGGCGCGGCGAGGTGATCCAGTACGTCAGCGAGAAGTACGGCCGCGACCACGTGGCGCAGATCATCACCTTCGGCACGCTCCAGGCCAAGGCGGTGATCCGCGACGTCGGCCGGGTGCTGGGGATCCCGTACGACAAGACCGACCGGATCGCCAAGCTCCTGCCCGAGAATACCCGCTCGCTGAAGGAGGCGGCCACCTCGGTCGAGAGCCTCACCGAGGAGATCCGGAAGGACCCCGAGGTGCGGCAGATCGTCGAGCTCGGGAGTCGTCTCGAGGGCCTCAGCCGGCACCCTGGGATGCACGCCGCCGGCGTCGTCATCGCCCCCTGCCCGATCGACGAGCTGGTGCCGCTCTGCCGGACGGCGAACGACGAGATCCTCACGCAGTGGGACATGACGGTGATCGAGAAGCTGGGCCTTCTCAAGATGGACTTCCTCGGCCTGCGGACGCTCACGGTCATCGACGACACCCTGACCTCGCTGCGCCGGCAGGGGATCGAGCTCGATCTCGACATCGTGCCGCTCGACGATCCGGAGGTCTACCGGCTCTTCTGCGAGGGGCGGACGAGCGGCATCTTCCAGTTCGAATCGGTGGGCATGCGGGAAATGCTGCGCAACGCGCTCCCTTCGCGCTTCGAGGATCTGGCCGCGCTCAACGCCCTCTACCGGCCGGGAGCGCTCGGCGCCGGCGTGGTCAGGAACTTCGTCGCTCGCAAGCACGGCCGCGAGAAGGTGACCTACATCCTGCCGGAGACCCGGGAGATCCTCGAGGAGACCTACGGGATCATCGCCTACCAGGAACAGGTGATGCAGCTCGCGGTTCGGGTGGCCGGGTTCACCGCCAGCGAGGCCGACGTGCTGCGCAAGGCGATGGGCAAGAAGAAGCCCGAGGTGATGGCCGAGCAGCGCGCGAAGTTCGTCGACGGGGCGGCGCAGCGCGGCGTGCAGCGCAAGCGCGCCGAGATGCTCTGGGAGTACATCGAGCCGTTCGCCGGCTACGGTTTCAACAAGAGCCACGCGGTGGCGTACGCCCTGATCGCCTACAAGACCGCCTACCTGAAGGCGCATCATCCGGTCGCCTTCATGGCCGCGATGCTCAGCTCGGAGATGGGTACGACCGACGATGTGATCAAGCACATCGTCGAATGCGGCGAGATGGGGATCGAGGTCCTGCCCCCCGACGTCAACGAAAGCGAGTGGCCGTTCACGATCGACGGTGAGCGGATCCGGTTCGGGCTCGGGGCGATCAAAGGGCTGGGGGAGGGCGCCGCGGAGGCGATCCTCGAGGCCCGGCAACGGCTCGGCTCGTTCCAGTCTCTCGGCGAGCTGGTGGCGAAGGTCGAGGGACGTCATTTCAACCAGAAGGTGCTCGACTGTCTGATCCACAGCGGTGCGCTCGACTGCTTCGGTTTCCATCGCGCGGCGCTGGCGGCGGCGGCCGAGCGGATGCTCGACTACGCGCAGCGACGGCGTCAGGAGCGCGCCGTGGGGCAGAACTCGCTTTTCGACGACTCCGCTGCGATTCGGGAGCCGAAAGTGGACCCACAGGTACCGACGTGGGAAGAGCCCGAACGGCTGCGTCGAGAGAAGGAAGCGCTCGGCTTCTACCTGACCGGCAACCCGCTCCAGCCGCACGCGCCCGCGCTCCGGCGTCTGGCGACCCATACGGTCGCCGAGCTGCGTGAGCCGAGAGAGGGGCGGGTGACCGTGGGCGGTCTGGTCACCCGGCTCCGGCGGGCGAAGATCCGCTCCGGACCGAGCGCCGGCCGCATGATGGGACATTTCGTGCTCGAGGATCTCACCGGTGTCCTCCCGGTGACCCTCTTCGCGGACCAGCTCCAGCGCTTCGAGTCCCTGCTCGTGGAGGATGCCATCGTGCTGGTCACCGGTTCGCTGCGCGAACGCGGCGCGAGCTGGGAGCTGACGGTCGACGAGGTCATGCCGCTGGAGCGGGCGGCGCAGCGGCTCATCCGCGCGTTCGAGGTGCGGCTCGGGACGGGGCTCCCCGCGACCGACCTCCTGCGCCTGCGCGATCTCTTCGCCGAGAATCCCGGCGAGACGCCGGTCGAGCTGCGATTCGACCTGCCGGCGGGTCCGGTCGTCGTCGTCCTCGGAGCCGGTTACCGCGTCGCCTCCTCCCCCATGCTCGTCGCCGCCGCCGAACGGGTCGTGGGCGCGGGCCGGGTTCGCGAAGCGGGGCGGAACGGGGATTCCTGAGCCGGCGGAGCGGGCGCCGTGGAGCTGATCACCACCCATGTCGGGGCCGATTTCGACGCCTTCGCCACGATGCTCGCGGCCCAACGCCTGCATCCCGGTGCGGAGCTCTTCTTCCCGGGCTCGCGGGAGGAGTCGCTGCGCCGCGCCCTCGAAGCGGGGATCACGACCTTTCGGGAGCTGCGGCGCAAGGAGATCGACCCGGCCTCGATCCGCCGCCTGATCCTCTGTGACATCCGGCAGCGCCACCGGATCGGGGTCGTCGCCGACTGGCTCGCGGCGCACCCCGCGATCGAGGTCTGGGCCTACGACCACCATCCGCCGAGCCCCGACGATCTCGCGGTGAGCGGGGGCCTGGTGGATCCGGAGGCGGGAGCCACCGCGACCCTGATGCTCGAGGAGCTCGAGGCGCGTGGTCTTGCGATCACGGGTGGCGAGGCGACCGTCTTCCTGCTCGGGATCTACGAGGACACCGGCTCGCTGACCTACGCCACCACCCGCCCCCGCGATCTGCGGGCGGCGGCGCGGCTGCTCGATCTCGGGGCCGACCTCGCCGCGGTACGCCAGTTCACCCAGCGCTCGCTCGACGCCCCGCATCTCGACGTCCTCCACCGGATGGTCCAGGCGTTGGAGATCGTTCGGATCCGCGGGCACCGGGTCGGGATCGTCACCCTCGAGATCGGCTCGTATCTCGAGGAGCTGGCGCCGCTCGTGAGCCGCTGTCTCGATCTCCACGCGCTGCCTCTCCTCGTGGCTCTCTTCTGCGAGGGAGAGCGGATCTCCCTGATCGCCCGCGGCGACCTGCCGGGCCTCGATCTCGGCACGGTGGCGGCGGAGATGGGGGGAGGCGGCCACCGGACCGCCGCCGCGGCGTCGTTGCGCGGACTGACCCTGCTCGAAGCGCGCGAACGTCTCCTCGGCGTGCTCGCACGCCGCCTCCCGCCGCTCGGCACGGCGGCGGACCTGATGACCCGGCGCTTCTGCGCCATCGACGCGGGATCCACGGTGCTGGCGGCGAAAGAGGCGCTGCTGCGCAACCGGGTCAACGCCGCGCCGGTGATCGCGGCCGGCCGGGTCGTCGGCGCGATCACCCGCCAGCAGCTCGACGTGGCCGTGCAGCACGGCTTCGCGGAGCGGCCGGTCGGAGTGGCGATGAGCTCCGAAGTGCGCTGGGTGGTTCCCGAGGCGAGCCTGGAGGAGGTAGCCGAAGCGCTGGTGCAGGGCGGACCGGCGGGGCGCTTCGTGCTCGTGGGAGATCCGGAGACGGGTCCGCCCGCCGGGCTGATCTCACGGCTGGCCGTCCTTTCCAGGCTGCATGCCCGGCTTCTCGACGAAGGGGCCGAGATCGACCGCCGGATCGGCGCCGAACGGCAGCGGCAGCGGCAGATCGGCCGGCTGCTCGCCGAGCGGGCCACGGCGGGCGTTCGCCGGCGGCTCGAGGTGGTCCGCGCGGTCGCGGCGCGCGAGGGGGCCGCCGTTTTCGCCGTGGGCGGCTTCGTGCGCGACCTGCTGCTCGAGCGTCCCAACGAGGATCTCGACCTCGTGGTCGAGGGCGACGGGCTCGGCTTCGCCCGGGCGCTGGCCTCGGCGCTCGGCGGCCGGGTGCGGGAGCACGAGGCGTTCCTCACCGCGGTCGTCGTCGATCCGGAGGGGTTCGCGATCGACGTCGCCACGGCCCGCAGCGAGTTCTACCGGGCGCCGGCGGCGCTGCCCGAGGTACAGTCCTCGGTGCTGCGCCAGGATCTCTACCGCCGCGATTTCACGATCAACAGCCTGGCGATCCGGCTCGGCCCGGAGGGGACTCCCGAGCTGCTCGACTTCTTCGGCGGTCAGCGCGATCTCACCGAAGGACGGCTCCGTGTCCTCCACAGCCTCTCTTTCATCGACGATCCGACCCGGGTGCTGCGGGCCGTGCGCCTCGAGCAGCGCCTCGGTTTCCGGCTCGCGGCCGAGAGCATCCGGCTCGTCGAGGTCGCGCTGCGCGAAGGGGTCTTCGACCGTCTCTCCGGCAGCCGGCTGCGCGACGAGCTCGAGCAGCTCGCCGAACCGCTCGCCCGGCTGCCGCGCGGGGTGGAGCGGCTCGCGGAGCTGAAGCTGCTGGAGGTCCTCGTCCCCGGGCTCAGCGCTTCGCGGGAGCTCGGCGACCATCTCCGCCGGGTGGTCGCCGTCGGGGCCTGGTACCGGATCTCCGGGCTCGCCGCCGACGGTTGGACCGATTCCCGGCTGGCGCTTCCGGCCCTGGTCAGGCCGCTGACGCCGGCGGCCGCGGCGGCATTCGCGACCCGCCTCGGCCTCACCGGACAACGGTACGAACGCCTCCGCGCGCTCCATGCCCGCCTGGAGGCAGCCCGGGAGCTGCTCGGGAGTCCGGCGGGCGAGCTGCCGGTGCATCGCCTCGCGGAGGGGCTGGCCCAGCTCACGACCGAGGAGCTCCTGCTGCTCATGGCCGAGCTCGACCCCGTCCGCGCCGAACCGGTCCGCCTCTATCTGGAGCGGTGGCGGGAGCTGCACCCGCGCCTGCGGGGGCGCGACCTCGTCGCCGCGGGCTGGCCGCCGGGGCCGGCGCTCGGCGAAGCGCTGGCCGAGGTGCGGCGAGCCAGGCTCGACGGCCGGATCGAAGAGGAGGAAGAGCTCGCCTACGCCGTGGCTTGGCTCCGCGACCGGGCTCCGGATCTCCCCACGCTTGCCGGGAGGGACGAGGGATGAGTCTGACTGCACTGTTTCTCGTGACGCTGCTGTCGACTTCGGTATCCTCGTCCCCTCCTCAGGAGGGACTCGGGCGGAGCGACGAGATCCTGCACCTCGACTGCCGTTCAGAACTGGCCCGGCGGGAGCTGACGCTCTTCGGCAACGGCACCGCCCGGCTGCGCAGCGGCCCGCTCGGAGAAGAGAAACTGCGCCTCTTCGAGCTCGACCCCGGCGAGCGCGACGCGATCGTCGACCGGCTTCGCGAAATCGACCTCAGCGAAGCGGAGTCGTCCACCCTCTCGGCCGGCGGCAGCTGGGTGGAGATCTGCGCGCTCACGGTCGAGCTGCCGGGCTCGGCACCGATTACGCGAAGCTTCGCCCGGTACGACAGCCTCCCGCTTGCGCTCTCCCGGGTCCGCGAGCTCGCGGTCGCGCTCGGCGACCGGGTGGAGGAAGCGGGGCGGGCCGCAGGTGGCCTGCCGCCGGGCTACCGGGCCCGGCGAGGCGACTGTCTGCGGCGCGTGGACGGCCACCTCTTCCGGGTGCTGAACTACACCTCGGACGGCAAGGGTGTCGAGCTGGAGGGCGTCGATCAGCCGCTCACGGTCTACGTGGTCGCCGACGAGCTGGACCGGGAGTACCTGGAGCTCGTGACCGACGGCTGCCGGCCCTGAAGGGGGAGGAGGTGCGCGTCCGCAGCCGCTCCGGGCCAGGCCGGCGCCTCGAGGTGCCGGCGGGAGCGCGCCCGACCAGCGCCCGGGCGCGGGCGGCGCTGCTCTCCCGCTGGCAGTCGCGGCTCTCGGGTGCGACGCTCGTCGATCTCTTCGCCGGTTCGGGCGGGGTCGGCTTCGAGGCGCTGGCCCGCGGGGCTGCGATGGTCGTCTTCGTCGAGGAAGCGCCGGCGGCGCTCGCCGCGCTCCGCCGGAACATCGCCGGTCTCGGTGAAGGGGAGCGCTGCCGGATCGTCCGCTCCCGGCTGCCGCGCGGGCTCGATCGACTCGAGCCTCTGCTCCCCGGAGGAGCGACGCTGGCATTCGCCGACCCTCCGTACGGTTTCCCGGGCTGGCTGTCTCTCCTGACCGCGCTCGCTTCGCTCCTCGCGCCGGAAGGAGAGCTCTGCGTCGAACATGGCCGCCGCGACGAGCCGCCATTCCGGGCCGGCACCCTGGTGAGAGTCGACAGCCGCCGGTACGGGGACACGCACCTCACCTTCTACCGCCACGAGCGGGTAAGCGAAGAGGTCTCCCGGTCGGAAACCGGAACCGGGAGCTGAGCTCAGCGGGCGAGGCTGGCGACCGCGGTGTCGATCCAGGCGAGCAGGTGCTCGGGCCAGATCCCCAGAGCGAGGCTGCCGGCGGCCGCGACGATCGCCGCGAGGTTGCCGCTCCAGCGGGGCGTGACCTCGGGTTCCGCCTGCTCCGGCTTCATGTAGAGCACGTAGATCACCCGCAGGTAGTAGGCCACGCCCACGAGCGCGGCGGCGATGCCCACGAGCGCGAGCCAGAGCTGGCCATGGCCGATCGCGTGGAGGAAGACGAGGTACTTGCCGAAGAAGCCCGCGGTCGGCGGAATGCCGGCGAGCGAGAGGAGGCAGATCGTCAGGCAGATGCCGAGGAGCGGGAAGCGATACCCCCAGCCGCCGAGATCGGCGATCGAGTGCTGCTCTCCGACGCGACGGTAGAGCACCGAGACGATCGCGAACGCGCCGGCGTTCATCAGCACGTAGGCGACGAGATAGACGAAGAGTGGCCGCCAGTGTTCGGTTCCGTCACCGAGCGCCGCCAGCGGGATGACGGCGTAGCCCATGTGGGCGATGCCGGAGTAGGCGAGCATCCGCTTGATGTCGCGCTGGACGAGCGCGAAGAGGTTGCCCACCGCCATCGAAGCGACCGCGAGGAGGGCCACGAGCGAGGGCCACCGGTCGGCGACCACCGAGCCGTCGAGGAGGACGAGGAAAGAGGCGAGCACGAACGCGCTCGCCGCCTTCGGCGCCACCGAGAGGAAGGCGACGAACGGCGAGGGTGCACCCTGGTAGACGTCCGGAGCCCACGCATGGAACGGCACCATGCTCATCTTGAAGGCAAAGCCGGCGATGAGCAGCAGGAAGCCGAAGATCAGGAGGGCGGGGGAGTCGACCCCGGTCGCGATCCTCCCGGCGATTCCGGCGAAGGTGGTGGTCTCGGTCTGGCCGTAGACGAGCGCGATCCCGTAGAGGACGAAAGCGCTGACGAAGGCGCCCATCAGGAAGTACTTGAGCGCGGCCTCCGTCGACCAGGGAACGTTCCGGTTGAAGGCGGCGAGCGCGTAGAGGCAGAGCGAGAGAAGCTCGAGCGCGAGGAAGAGCGTCAGCAGCTCGGAGGAGCGGACGAGCAGCAGCAGGCCGGCGGCGCACCAGAGGAAGAGCGCCTCGTACTCTCCCGAAGGGATCCGCTCCCGTCGCAGGAAGCCGTGCGAAGAGAGGAGCGCGAGCGCGGTCGCGAAGAGCAGCAGCTCCGACCAGCCGACCGTCAGCAGGTCGCCCCGGACGAGACCGCTGAAGGCGGCGTTGGCGGTGGCCGGCTGGGCGACCAGCCAGGCGGCTACGCCAACCGCTCCGAGCGCGAGGAACGGCACGCTGTTGCGCAGCCGGGGCAGGAACGCCTCGAAGAGCAGCAGGAAGGTGCCCGCCGCCGCGAGCCAGATCTCGGGCGCGAGCGCCGCGAGATCGGACGTGGAGAAGAGGAGGTCGAGGACGGAGGGCTCGTTCATGGCGTCGTCTGTCCCGTCGCCGCGTCCTCCGGTGCGGCGGGAAGCTGCCCGGCCACCGCGTGGGCGGCGAGGGGCGGATGGAGAACCGGCTGCGTCACCGCGGGCCGCT
>JAAYLR010000119.1 GCA_012521815.1 Acidobacteriota bacterium | reverse complement strand
GTGCGGAACAGTGCACCGGGGGCGTCGCGGCGACGGGGCTCGAAGCTCCGATCTGGAGTCTTTGGAGCGTCGGGTACTCGGGTACGCTTGGTATGCTCGGGGGCCGTGAAACGACCGGGCTGGGATGAGTACTACCTGGGGATCGCGCGGGCCGTCGCGGTGCGTGCGAACTGTCTCCGGCGGCAGGTGGGGGCGGTGATCGTGGTCGACAACGCGATCATCGCCACCGGCTACAACGGCACCCCGGTGGGGGTGCGCAACTGCTGTGACGGCGGCTGCCCGCGCTGCGCCTCGGAGGCGCCGCCGGGGGCGGCGTACGACTCGTGCATCTGCGTCCACGCCGAGCAGAACGCGATCGTCTTCGCGGCCCGGCACGGCAACGCGACCCAGGGCGGGACGCTCTACACCACGCTCCGCCCCTGCTTCGGCTGCCTGAAGGAGTCGATCCAGGCGGGGATCCGGGAGATCGTCTTCGCCGAGCCGTTCGCCTACGACGGGGAGCTCGAGGAGGTCTATCAGCGCCTCGTCGAGGAGTCCGGCATCCGGCTGCGGCGGGTGGAGCTGCCGGCGGGCTGAGGCCCGTCGTGCCGGCGGCGCCGGATAGGATCGGGCCGATGTCCCGCATCCGCCTCCTGCCGGATCAGCTCGTCAGCCAGATCGCCGCCGGCGAGGTCGTCGAGCGCCCCGCCTCGGTGCTCAAGGAGCTCGTCGAGAACGCCCTCGACGCCGGTGCGCGGGCGATCGAGATCGAGCTCGAGAGCGGCGGCAAGGGGCGGATCGCCGTCCGCGACGACGGCTGCGGGATGGGGGGCGACGACGCGCTCCTCGCCTTCGACCGCCACGCCACGAGCAAGATCGCCAGCTTCGCCGACCTCGAACGGGTCGGCAGCCTCGGCTTCCGGGGCGAGGCGCTCGCGGCGATCGCCGCCGTCGCCCGCCTCGAGCTGGCCACCGCCGAGGAGCCCGGCCTCGGCACTAGGGTGCGGATCGAAGGGGGGCGGATCCTCGGCGTCGAGCCGGTCTCCGTCCCCCGCGGCACCGCGATCGAGGTCCGGTCGCTCTTCTTCAACGTCCCGGCCCGGCGGAAGTTCCTCAAGGCGACGACGACCGAGCTGCGCCGCTGCCTCGAGGTGGTCGAGGGGTACGCCCTTGCGTGGCCGGAGGTCCGGTTCGCGCTCCGCCACGAGGGGCGGACGCTGCTCGAGGCGGCGGCGCTCGCGCCGGGCGCGAACCCGGAGGCCCGGGTGGCCGAGGTGCTCGGCGGTGCGCTCGCCGGGCAGCTGGTAGCGATCCCGCCCGCTCCGGACGAGCGGGAGCCGGAGTGGTGCCAGGGGTTCGTCGGCCGGCCGGGGAGCGGCGGCGGGAGGCGGCTCTTCACCTGGATCAACCGCCGCCTCGTGCGCGACCGGCTGCTCAACGCCGCCTTCTACCGCGCGGTGCGCGAAGAGTGGCGGGGCGACGAGGTCCCGCCGCTCGTCCTCTTCCTCACGCTGTCGCCCGAGAGCGTGGACGTGAACGTCCACCCGCAGAAGGCCGAGGTCCGGTTCCGCGACAGCGGCTTCCTCGACCGCCTCGTCGCCCGCCTGCGCCCGGCGCTTGCGCTCGCGCGGGGCGAGGTGCCCGCGCCGCTCCGGCCGCCCGCCGCCGGGGCCGCACTGCCGTTCGCGGGCGAGGGGCTGGGGGGGTGGAGCCGCCCGGCGGCGGCTCCGGCCGGGACGATCGCCGAGCCCGCCGCGAGGCACGCCGGAGAAGAGGCGGGCGGCGCCGGCCGGCGGATCGCCGAGCTCCTCCTCGCGCCGCTCGAACGGGCGCCGGTGCCGCTCTCGGGGCGTGACGGCGAGGTGCGGCCGTTCCGCCTCCTCGGGCAGTACAAGGGGGCGCTGATCCTCCTGGAAGGCCCGGACGGCCTCTACCTGGTCGATCAGCACGTGGCCCACGAACGGATCCTCTTCGAGCGGCTCCGGCGGGACCTGGCGGGAGCGACCCCTCCGTCCCAGGGGCTTCTCGAACCGCTCCTCCTCGAGCTGCCGGCGAGCGAGGCGGCGCGGCTCCTCGAGCTCGCGGACGAGCTCTCCCGGGCCGGCTTCGAGCTCCGGGAGCTGCCCGGCGGACAGGTCGGGGTGACCGCGATCCCGGCGGCGGTGCCGGTCGCGCAGGCTGCAGCCCTCCTCGGGGAGGTCGCCGCCGGCGGGGGGGAGGGGCCCTCGGGACTCGGCGAGCGGCTCCTCGAGGCGTTCGCGGCGAGCCTCGCCTGCCGGGCGGCGGTGAAGATGCACGAACCGCTCGCTCCCGCGGAGCTCGAACGGCTGCTCGGCGAGCTCTTCGCCTGCGAGCAGCCGTACGCCTGCCCGCACGGCCGGCCGATCGTCATGGTGCTCGGCGACGCCGAGCTCGAACGGCGGTTCGGGCGGCGCTGAGGCCGGGATGCCGAACCATGCCGAGCTGGAAGCCGCCCGGGAAGCGGGGCTCGCCCGTCTCGAAACGTGGCTCGGCTGGCGCTTCCGCGACCGGGCGCTCCTCGACGCCGCCCTGACCCACCGCTCGTGGGCGAACGAGCACGGCGAGGAGGCGCAGTACGAGCGTCTCGAGTTCCTGGGCGACGCGGTGCTCGGGCTCCTCGCCGCCGAGTGGCTCTTCCGGCAGCCCCGCTTCCGGAACGAGGGGGAGCTCTCGCTCGAGAAGGCATACCTGATCAGCGAGCCGGTGCTCGCCCGGCACGGGGCCGAGGCGGACCTCGGGCCGCTGCTCCGGCTCGGGGTGGGGGAGGAGCGCTCCGGAGGGCGGAACAAGCCGTCGCTCCTCGCCGACGCGGTCGAGGCGCTGCTCGGAGCGCTCTACCTCGACGGCGGCCTCGACGCCGTCCGCGGGCCCGGGAGCCGGCTCCTCGCCGCCGCCGCCGGCTGGGAGCGCCACGTCGCGGCCCGCGATCCGAAGACCGCCCTCCAGGAGGCGGCCCAGGCGCGCGGCTGGGAGCTGCCCGTCTACGAGACCGTGGCCGAGGAGGGCCCGGATCACGCGAAGCGGTTCACGATCCGCTGCCGGGCCGGGGCGGAGGTGGAGGGGGTCGGCTCCGGGCGGACGAAGAAGGCCGCCGAGCAGGCGGCCGCGGCCGCGGCGCTCGCGGCGCTCGGCGACTCGCCTTGACCGTCCGAAGAGGCGGCCTCTATGATGCCGCGGCGATGAGCGACGCGACTCCCCCGGTGGTTTCGATCTCGAGATACCGCGCCCACGAGGGCGAGGCGGTCACCCTGCGCGGCTGGCTCGTCCAGAAGCGTTCGAGCGGCAAGATCGCCTTCCTCCAGCTCCGCGACGGCACCGGCGTCGTCCAGGCGGTCGCCAGCCGGCAGGACCTCTCGCCCGAGGCCTGGGGCGAGGTGGAGCGGGTGACGCAGGAGTCGACGATCCGCGCCGTGGGCACGGTGCGGGCCGACCGCCGCGCCCCGGGCGGCTTCGAGCTGCTCCTCTCCGACTTCCGGGTCGATCACCTCACGCACGACTTCCCGATCACCCCGAAGGAGCATGGCGTCGCCTTCCTGATGGAGAACCGCCACCTCTGGCTCCGTTCGAGCCGGCAGCGGGCGGCGCTGCGGGTGCGCAGCGAGATCGAGCAGGGGATCCACGACTTCTATCACGAGCGCGACTTCGTCCGGATCGACTCGCCGATCCTCACCCCCGCGGCGTGCGAGGGGACCTCGACGCTCTTCGCGACCGACTACTTCGGCGACAAGGCGTACCTCTCGCAGTCGGGCCAGCTCTACCTCGAGCCGGCGCTCTCCGCCTTCGGCAAGGTCTACTGCTTCGGCCCCACCTTCCGGGCGGAGAAGTCGAAGACCCGGCGCCACCTGATGGAGTTCTGGATGGTGGAGCCGGAGGTCGCCTTCCTCGAGTTCGAGGGGCTCTGCGAGCTCGCCGAGGAGTTCGTCGCGGCGCTCGTCGCCCGGGTGCTCGACCGCTGCCGCGAGGAGCTGAAGGTGCTCGAGCGCGACCTCGCGCCCCTCGAGGCGATCCAGCGGCCGTTCCCGCGGATCACCTACACCGAGGCGGTTGCCCGGCTCAACGAGCGGGGCAACCCGATCCGCTGGGGGGACGACTTCGGCGGCGACGAGGAGACGCTCCTCTCCGAGGGGCTTGACCGGCCGCTGCTCGTCTCCCGCTTCCCGGCCTCGTTCAAGGCGTTCTACATGGAGCCGGACCCGGAGGATCCGCGGGTGGTGCTCGGCCTCGACATGATCGCCCCGGAGGGGTACGGCGAGATCATCGGCGGCAGCCAGCGGATCCACGACCATGATCTGCTTGCCGAGCGGATCCGCGCCCACGACCTGCCGGTCGAGGCGTTCCAGTGGTACCTCGACGTGCGCAAGTACGGGAGCTGCCCGCACGCCGGCTTCGGGATGGGGCTCGAGCGGTTCGTGGCCTGGATCTGCCGCCTCGACCATCTGCGGGAGACGATCCCGTACCCGCGGATGCTCTACAAGATCTATCCCTGACGACACGGCCGCGACCGCCCGCGGCCGTGTCTCTCCATC
>JAAYLR010000118.1 GCA_012521815.1 Acidobacteriota bacterium | reverse complement strand
CGGTACAGCCTGCCAGCAGCGGCAGGGCCAGCAGCAGGAGCAGGGCGGGAAGGGAGTGCCGGGACGGACGCCAGAGCTCGTTCATCGGATTCCTCGCGACGAAACCGGAACGGCCATGCGCGAACGCCGTCCCGTTCCCGCATTCTAGACGCTCCACCGGGCGCCCTCCGTGGTACTTTTCCGGGCGTCGTCGCGATGAGCCCCGGCAACGCCCGCCTCTCGATCCTGCTCGCCGCCCTCCTCTTCTCCACCGGCGGGGCGGCGATCAAGGCGACCACGCTCGGGCCGTGGGCGGTGGCGGGCCTGCGCTCCGGCCTCGCCTGCCTCTTCCTGCTCGTCGCCCTCCCCGAGGCGCGGCGGCGCTGGAGCCTCGGCACCCTCGCCCTCGGGGTCGCCTACGGCGCCACGATGGTCCTCTTCGTCGCCGGCAACAAGTTCACGACCGCCGCGAACACGATCTTCCTGCAGTCGACCGCGCCCCTCTA
Organism: Acidobacteriota bacterium; assembly: GCA_012521815.1. GTDB lineage: Bacteria > Acidobacteriota > Thermoanaerobaculia > Multivoradales > JAGPDF01 > JAAYLR01. The sequence continues at coordinate 6,518 of JAAYLR010000118.1, read as the reverse complement.
TCTCCTCCTCGCCGGTCCCTGGCTGCTCGCCGAGCCGGTCCGGCGCCGCGATCTCGGCTTCATGGCCGCGCTCGCGGTGGGCATGTTCCTCTTCTTCGCCGGCGAACCCCCGGCGGCGGCGAGCGCGCCGAACCCGGCTCTCGGCAACTGGATCGCGCTCGCGGCCGGCGTGACCTGGGCGGCGACGATCGGCGGCCTGCGCTGGGCGGAGAAGCACGGAGCCCGGGGAGAGGCAGCCCGGGCGCTCGCGGCCGGCAACCTCCTCGCCTTCTTCGCCTGCCTGCCCGCTTTCCTGCCCCTCCCCCCGGTCAGCGGTCTCGACTGGGCGGCCGTCGGCTACCTCGGAATCGTCCAGATCGGGGTCGCCTACCTCTTCTTCACCCGCGGCCTGCGGCGGCTGCCGGCGCTCGAGGTCTCGCTGCTCGTCCTCATCGAACCGGTGCTCAACCCGATCTGGGCCTGGCTGCTGCAGGGAGAGCGGCCGGGCGGCTGGGCGATCGCGGGCGGTGCCACGATCCTCGCCGCCACCGCGATCCGGGCCATCACCAACCGCGCCACGGGCGACCGGGCGGCGGACTGAAGCGCCGTGCCGGCCTCAGATCGAGATCGAGCCCTTGCGGAAGTCGCTCGGCGCGAGGTGGGCGTTGACGAGCACCGGCTGCCCCTGCCGCGCCAGCGCCTTGGCCGCCGAGAGGGTGCCGGCGATGCCGACCGACTTGTCGAGCGTCAGCCCCCGGGCGCCGAGTCCCTCGGCGGCCCGTTCGTAGGTGGTCCGGGCGAGGACGGTACCCACCGGATCGCCGAGGATCGGCACCTGGTCGCGGGCGATCTGGGTCCAGGAGGCGTCGTTGCCGACCACCGCCACCAGCGGGAGCCGGTGCCGGACGAAGGTGTCGAGCTCGATCAGCCCGTAGCCGCAGGAGCCGTCCCCCCAGAGGAGGAAGACATCGGCCTCCGGCCGCACCAGCCGGGCGGCGAGCGCGAACCCGGCTCCCACGCCGAGGGTGCCGAACGGCCCGGGATCGAGCCAGGAGAGCGGCCCGCGCGGCCGGGTCACGTAGGCGGCGGTCGCCACGAAGTCGCCGCCGTCGGCCACCATGACCGACTCCTCCTCGAGGATCCGGTCGACCTCGCGCAGGAGGCGCAGCGGGTTCACCCCCGCGGCGGAGTCGGCCGCCGCCTCGGCTTCGATCTCCCGCTCGCGCTCGGCATCCCGGCTCGCCAGCCGCTCGCGCCATTCGCCGGTGGCCGCCCGCTCGCCGCCGCCGGCGAGGGCGGCCGCGAGCGCGGTGAGGAAGCGCGCCGGCGAGGCGGCGACGGCGAGCGCGGGGCGGCGGTTGCGCCGGAGCGCCGCGCGATCGAGATTCACCGCGACGAGCCGCGTCCGGCGGCCGAGCGGCCGGCCGTAATCGAGCCGGAAGTCGAGGGGGACCCCGGCGAGGATGACCAGATCCGCCTCGCGCAGCGCCTCGCGCCGCCGGTGGCGGCAGAGGAGCGGGTCGCGGCCGCCGAGCAGGCCGCGCGCCATCCCGGAGAGGAAGACCGGCAGACCGGCGGCCCGGATCGCCGCGGCGCTGGCGATCGCCGCCTCCGGGCTGCCGGCGGCCTGGCTACCCACGACGAGAAGCGGGCGGGTCGCCCGCCGCAGCCAGCGGACCGCCGTCGCCACCTCGGCAGTGGACGGCGCGGGCTCGGGAGGGACGGTCGCCGGCGCGTCCCCTCCCCCGGCGGCGAAGAGGCGGCGCAGGTGCCGGCCGAGGTAGGCGCGTTCGACGGCTCCCGCGAAGCCGCCCCCGCGGGCGCCGAGCCCGTACCACTCGCGTACCGTGGCTTCGGGGTAGAGGAGATCGACCGGGACCTCCAGGAAGACCGGGCCGGGCACCCCTTCGCGCGCCCGGTAGAGGCCCTCGGCCACCGCGGGAGCGAGGTCCCGCACCCGGCGTACGGCGTGATACCACTTCACCTCGCTCGCCACGAGCCCCCGCTGGTCGATGTCCTGGAGCGCCCCGCGCCCCTTGAGCACCGTGGCGGTGGCGCCACCGAGCAGGAGGAGCGGCGACTGGGCCAGCCGGGCGTTGACGAGCGCCGTGAGGCTGTTGGCGACCCCCGGCCCGGCCGTGACCGCGGCCACCCCGACGGTGCCGGTCAGGCGCGAGACGGCATCGGCGGCGAAGACCGCTGTCGCCTCGTGGCGGGTGTCCACGACCCGGATCCCGCGCGCGCGCGCCCCCACCAGGATCGGGGAGATGTGCCCCCCGCAGAGGGTGAAGAGGAAACGTACCCCATGCCGCTCGAGTACCGCCGCGATCGCCTCGCCACCGTGCATCCGCTCGCCTCCTCTTCCGCTTCCGGCGCCGGCCGGCGGCAGCCTATCCGAACCGCTTCACCGCCGCCGGGCCAGCGTTCCCCGCAGCGCCTCGACGAAGCTCGACAGGCGGGCGAGATGCGGCGGGAAGAGCGACTGCAGCTCGCCCGGGCTCGGCGCGGGCACGAGGAGGGCCGTGCAGCTCGCCTCGATCTGGGTGAGCACCGCCGCGGTGACGCCCAGCTCGCGGGCCGAGAGCCGCAGCGACGGCAGCAGCTCCGCCTGGACCCGCACGACCGCGGGGCGCACCGCCTCGAGCATCGTCTCCGGGATCCGGGTGCGCTTGCCCAGGAGCTGCTGGAAGAGACGGAACGAACGCCAGCCCGGGCTGCCGGCCGCGAGCGGGCCGGTGAGGAGCGAGCGCACCCGGTCGATCGCCGCCCGGATCTCCGCCGCCGTCGCCTGCGCGGGGACCAGGTCCGGTTCCGAGGCTGCCGCCGCGGCCCCCCGGACCCGGCCGCTCGGCGCCGGCCGGGCGAGCGACGAGCGGCGCCGGACCGCTCCGAAGAGCATCTCGAGAAAGAGCCGCAGATCGTCCTGCGCGACGAGCGGCGCCCACTCCTCGGCATCCGCTCCGGGCTGGAACGGCACCGGCGTGCGGCGCAGCGCCGCGATCTGCGCCTCGCCCACGAGCGCGCGCAGGAGCTGGGTGTCGAGCACCGCGGCGACGCCGAAGAGGAGGTTTTCGAGGCGCGTCCGGTGGGAGCGCAGCTGTACCGCCGCCTCCCGCTCGGTACGGCCCCAGCTCTCCCGGTGCAGGCGTTCGAGCTCCCCCAGGCGCGCCGCGAGCAGGCCCTCCCGCTGCCGCACCTGGAAGTAGTCGCCGGTGTAGAACGCCCGGCGCCGCTCGCCGATCAACAGCGACCCGAGCTGCCCGCGGAGCGTGACGAGATCGGAGAGGGCGTACGGGTCGGCGCGCAGGCCGAGGCGCCAGCGGGTGAGCAGATCCTGGAAGAGCGCCGGATCGGCGGCGCGGCGCAGCTGCGCGAGCACCTCGGGCAGCGCCGCGGCGAGGGCGCTCGTGAGCCGGAACTCCTCGGCCCGTTCCGGGAAGAGCTGCTCCTCGACCTCGAAGCCGGAGCTCGCGCCGGGGCAGACGAGATAGGCCGTGGCCGACATCAGGGAGCTCGCGAACTTCCCCTTCAGGTCGGCGCTGACCTCCGTGAGCCGCTCGCGGTTCGCGCCTCGCAACCGTCCCTCCCCTTCCGGACCGATGAGATCGCGCAGGAGGCCGAGCTCGTGCTGCACCATCTCGTCGATCCCGGCGAGGGCGAAGGCGACGTCGTCGCCCGCCGGCGCCGGCTCTCCCGACGCCGCCGCCTCCCGGCAGAGGGCGAGCGCCGGCGCCATCCGGTCGCCGAGGCCGGCGATGATCGTCGCCATCTCGCCCAGCCTGGGGGCGAGCTCGGCGAGGTCGTCAGGAGGGTGGTAGAGGAGGTGCCAGGGGGCCACGCGCTCCAGCTCGGCGAGGCAGGAGCGCGCGGTCTCGTAGAGGGCGCGGCCGGCGAGCGAGGCGTTGGCGAGCGGCGGCGGGTCGGCCACGGGAACCGGCGGGGGGCCGGTATCGGCCCTCGCTTCGTCCCGCGGCGCCCCGCCTGCCTGTTTCACCACCCGTCTGGCCTCCAGCCGGAGGAGATCACTCCTCTCCCTGGTGAGGGTAGCGGAAATCGCGCGGCGGCACGAACGTCTCCTTCACCGACCGGGCGCTCACCCACCGCAGCAGGTTCATCGCCGAGCCGGCCTTGTCGTTGGTGCCCGAGGCTCGCGCCCCGCCGAACGGCTGCTGCCCCACCACCGCGCCGGTGGGCTTGTCGTTGATGTAGAAGTTCCCCGCCGCGTGGCGCAGCCGGCGGAAGATCGAGAGCACCGCCGACCGGTCCTGCGCGAAGACCGCGCCGGTGAGCGCGTACGGGCTCGTGGTGTCGCAGAGCGCGAGCGTCTCGTCGAGCTCCCGGTCGGGGTAGACGTAGATCGTCAGCACCGGCGCGAAGATCTCCTCCTGCATCAGCTTGAAGCGCGGGTCGGTGGTGCGCACCACCGTCGGCTGCACGAAGTAGCCGGTCGCGTCGTCCCCTTCGCCGCCGAAGACGATCTCCGCGTCGTTCGACGCCTTGGCGTGGGCGATGTACGACATCGTGTTGTCGAAGCTCGCCTTGTCGATCACCGCCGCCATGAAGTTCCGGAAGTCGAGCGGCGAACCCATCTTCACCTCGGCGAGCAGCTCCTTGAGCCGCCGCTCGAGCGCCGGCCAGAGGGAGGCCGGAACGTAGGCGCGCGACGCCGCCGAGCACTTCTGTCCCTGGTACTCGAACGCGCCGCGCACCAGCGCCACGGCGAGCGCCTCGAGATCGGCCGAGGCATGGGCGAAGACGAAGTCCTTGCCGCCGGTCTCCCCGACGATGCGCGGATAGGAGCGGTAGTTCGGCAGGCCCTGGGCGATCGAGTTCCACATCGCCTGGAAGGTGCCGGTCGAGCCGGTGAAGTGGAGCCCCGCGAAATCCGGGCTGGCGACGGCCGGGTTGCCGACCTTGCCGCCCGGTCCGGGCAGGAAGTTGATCACGCCCGGGGGCAGCCCCGCCTCCTCGAGCAGACGGGCGATGTAGTAGCCGGAGAGGACCGCCGTCGAGGCGGGTTTCCAGAGCACCACGTTGCCCATCAGCGCCGGCGAGGTCGGCAGGTTGCCGGCGATCGAGGTGAAGTTGAACGGGGTGACCGCGAAGACGAACCCTTCGAGCGGCCGGTAATCGACGTAATCCCAGAGACCGCGGACCGAGAGCGGCTGGTCGCGGTAGATCTGCTGCATGTAGTACGGGTTGAAGCGCCAGAAGTCGATCAGCTCGGCGGCCGAGTCGATCTCCGCCTGGAAGGCGGTCTTCGACTGGTTGAGCATGGTCGCGGCGTTGAGGGTGTCGCGCCAGGGGCCCGCGAGCAGCTCCGCGGCCTTCAGGAAGACCCCGGCCCGGGCCTCCCACGGCCACTCCGACCACTCCCGCCAGGCGGCGCGGGCCGCCGCCACCGCCTGCGCGACCTCCGCCTCACCCGCCTGGTGATAGGTGGCCAGCACGTGGCCATGATCGTGCGGGCAGACCACCTTGCCGGTGCGCCCGGTGCGCACCTCCTTGCCGCCGATCAGCAGCGGGATCTCGGGCGTCTCGCCGAGCATCGCGGCGAGACGCGCCTTGAGCGAGGCCTTCTCCGGCGAGCCCGGAGCGTACATCCGCACGGGTTCGTTGACCGGCGAAGGGATGGGGATGATGCCGTTGAGCATGGATGGAGCTCCTTCTCCCCGCGGGCGGTCCGGTCGCTCCGGCACCGCCGCTGCGAAAGGGTTCAGTGCCGCCGGACCGTCCCCGAAGGGACGAATGAACCGGAGATCGTCGCGGTGCCGTCCAGCGGCATGACGGCACCCGGCCGGTGGAAACCGCTACGGTTGGGAGTGAGACCCGGAGCGCGACCGCCGGGGGCGGGCCCGACAGCGGATCGCAATCCGCCAGCGCCCCGCGGGGCGCCGGCGAAATCGGGTCGATGCGGCCCGGGACCCACGTTCGCTCAGGCGTCCGGCGCCGCGCAGTGCCGCGCGAAGGCCGCGATGAGCTCGCTCGCCACGCCGAGCGCGTCCCGCCCCTCGATCCGGTGGCGGGGCAGGAAGAAGACCAGCTCGCCATCACGAAACAGCGCCATCGAGGGGGACGACGGGGGCACGTCCGGGAAATGGGCGCGCAGCCGGGCGGTCGCTTCCAGGTCCTGGCCGGCGAAGACCGTCGCCAGCCGGTCGGGGCGAGGCCCCTCCTGCAGCGCGAGACGCACCCCGGGACGGGCCATCCCCGCGGCGCAGCCACAAACCGAGTTGATCACCACCAGCGCGCTCCCGGACGCATCGGCCAGGAACCGCTCGACTTCTTCCGGGGTGGTCAACTCTTCGAAGCCAGCCGCGGTGAGCTCGTCACGCATCGGCTGAACGAGAGTCGGATCGTAGGGCATCCAGCTTTCCTCCGGAATCGGGTACGGCCGCGCGGCCGCGCGGCCGCCGCGATTATCTCACAGCCGGTGCGGAGGCGGTTTCAGAAACGCGCGAGGATCGACTGGAGCGCGTGCAGCGCCGCCGCGGCGTCGTCGAGCACCAGACCCATGCCGGCCGGACCGCTGCCGGGTG
>JAAYLR010000117.1 GCA_012521815.1 Acidobacteriota bacterium | reverse complement strand
CTCGCCACGGGAGAGCGGGAGGGGTGGTGGGGGATGGAGCCGAACGCCGAGGCGTTCCTCGATCTGCTCGTCACCTGGCGCGAGCTCGCCTATCAGTACTGCGCCAAGGTGGAGGGGTACGATCGTTACGAGACGCTGCCGGAGTGGGCGCTCGCGACCCTCGCCCGGCACGTCCGCGATCCGCGGGAGCATCTCTACTCCCTCGCCGAGCTGGAGGAGGCGCGCACCCACGATCCGCTCTGGAACGCCGCCCAGCGGCAGCTGCTCGCCGCCGGGCGGATCCACGGCTACCTGCGCATGCTCTGGGGCAAGAAGATCGTGGAGTGGTCCCCGAGCCCGCGGGAGGCGCTCGCCCGGATGCTCGAGCTCAACAGCCGCTGGGCGCTCGACGGGCGCGACCCGAACTCGTACGCCGGGATCTCCTGGTGCCTCGGCCGCTTCGACCGTCCGTCGGGGCCGGAGCGCCCCGTCTTCGGAACGGTGCGCCACATGAGCTCGGAGAGCACCGCGCGGCGGGTGCCGGTCCGGGAGTACCTGCGCCGGTGGGGTCCGGAAGCGGATCTCTTCTCCTGAGACCGCCCGGGCCGACGTATCATTCCGTGCATGCGATGGTGCCGCCTCCTCCTCCGGTCTCTCTCCCTGCTCTCTCTGCTCGGTGCGGTCTCTGCCGATGCCGGCGAAAGGCCGGTGGTCGTGGCCACCGTGGCCCCGCTCGGCTATCTCGTCGAGCAGCTCGCGGGGGAGCGGGTAGAGCTGCGGACGGCGCTGCCGCCGGGGGTGGAGATCGAGACGTTCGCGCCCAGCCCGCAGCAGATTCGGACGCTCGCCGATGCCCGGCTGATCGTCGGGATCGGGCACCCCGATTTCGCGCTGGAGACCGCCTATCTGCGGCCGTTCGCCGATCGGCGTGGCGCGATCGTCTGGCTCGATCTCGCGACGGTGGCACCGGCCACGGGGCGGGAGGAGGATCCACACCTCTGGGTCTCGCCGCGGGCGATGCGGCGGTTCGTGACGCCGCTCGCCGAAGCGCTCGGGCGTCTCGTGCCGGCCGCGGCCGGCGAGATCGGAGCGCGTGCGGCGACCCTCGGCGAAGAGATCGACGCCCTCGACCGGGAGCTCACGGCTCGTTTCGCCGACCGCCAGGGGCAGAGTTTCCTCATCCAGCACCCGGCGCTTGGACACTTCGCACACGATTACGGCCTGCGCCAGGAGGCGCTCGAACACGAAGGGAAGGAGGCGTCGGCCGGGCGGCTGGCCACCCTCGCCGTCCATGCGAAGCGGGCCGGGGTGCGGGCGATCCTCGTCCAGCCCGGGGGGCATCAGAAGGCGGCCGAGGCACTGGCCCGGCAGGTCGGGGCGCGGCTGATCGAGATCGATCCCCTCGCGGCCGACTGGCCGGCGGCGCTGCGGCGGATCGCCGCCGCTCTCGACGAGGCGCTCTACGTTGGCTGAGCCCCGGCCGCTGGTGGCGATGGAGGGGGTCGGTTTCCGCTATGGCGCCGACGTGGCGCTCGCGGACGTCGATCTGGTGGTGGCGGCGGGGGAGCGGCTCGCGATCCTCGGTCCGAACGGCGGCGGGAAGTCGACCCTCGTCCGCCTCCTGCTCGGTCTCCTGCGGCCGAGCGAGGGGGAGATCCGGTGGCCGCTCACCGGCCGCCGCCCGGCCTCCGGCTACGTGCCGCAGTTCTCGCTGTTCGATCGCGGCTTCCCGCTGCGGGTCGAGGAGATGGTGCTGCAGGGACGACTCGGCCGGCGCCGCTCCTGGAAGGCGCCGACGGCCGAGGATCGCGAACTCGTCGCCGCGGCGCTCGCCCGCCTCGATCTCGTCCCGCTGCGGGGGGCGTACCTGACCGAGCTCTCGGGTGGCGAGCTGAAACGGGCGCTGGTGGCCCGGGCGCTGGTGGCCGAGCCCGACCTGCTCGTGCTCGACGAGCCGACGGCTTCCCTCGACGAGGCCTCTCGCCGCCGCCTCTGGGAGCTCGTCGCCGCGCTGCCGGCCACGACCACGGTGCTGCTCGTGACCCACGACCTCGCGCCGGAGACGTTCCGTGCCGGGCGCGCGGTGCTCGTCGACCGGCGGGTCGAGAGCCTTGCGCTCGGCGAGCTCCACCGGCTGCCGCTCCTCTGCGGACACCGCCACGGCTGATTCGCGATGGCCGAGCTCGCTTCTCTCTTCGCCCTCGACCTCTTCCGCCACGCGGTGCTGGCGGCGCTGCTCGCGAGCGTCCTCTGCGGGGTGGTGGGGACGTTCGTGGTGCTCAAGCGGCTGGTGGCGGCGAGCGGCGGAATCGCGCACGCCGCCTTCGGCGGCCTCGGCGCCTTCTACTGGCTCGGCCTGCCGCCGCGGCTGGGGGCGGTGGGGGTGGCGGCGGCGGTCTCGCTCGTCCTCTCCGGCTCGAGCCGCACCGCCCGGGGTCAGGACGCGGCGATCGGCGTGGTCTGGGCGGTGGGGATGGCGATCGGCCTCATCTTCATCCATCTCACCCCGGGGTACGCACCGAGCCTCATGGGCTTCCTCTTCGGCGACATCCTCCTCGTCTCGCCCGGCGATCTCTGGCTGGCGGCGGTGGCCGACCTCGTCGTCATCGTCCATGTGCTGCTCTTCGGCCGCCGGATCGTGGCGGTGGCGTTCGACGAGGAGTGCGCCCGGCTCCAGGGGATCCGGGTGCGGGCCTACTCGCTGCTCCTGCTGCTGCTCACCGCCCTGACGATCGTCGTCCTCCTGCGGCTGGTGGGGATCGTGCTGGTGATCGCGCTCCTGACGATCCCGCCGCTGGTGGCGCTCCGGCTCTGGCGCGGCCTCGGGGCGGTGGTGGCCGGGGCAGTCGGCGTCGCCGCGCTGCAGAGCGTCGGCGGGCTGCTCGTGGCGTTCCGGCTCGACCTGCCCGCGGGGCCGGTGATCGTCCTCCTCGGGGCGCTGTTGCTCGGCCTGGTACAGCTGCGCCGCCCGCCGAGACGGCGGGCGGCGCCAGGTACGGCCGGGTAGGGTGCCTCAGCCGAGCGGCTCGAAACGCCCCTGGAAGAAGCGCAGCGTCGGCGGCTCGTAGACGAACCGCAGGCCACGGATCGAGTCGCGGCGCTGGTAGAGCCGGATGATCCCGTCGGCGACCGCCCGCAGGTGGTCGTCGGTGTAGACCCGCCGCGGAAGCGTCAGGCGGACGAGCTCGAGCGCCGGCCGGTAGTTCCGGCCGTGGGCGTCGCGGCCGCTCGAGACGTTGCCGCGCTCCATCGCCCGCACGCCGGTCTCGAGGTAGATCTCGCCGGCGAGGCGCTGCGCGGGGTACTCGTCCTGATCGATGTGGGGGAGGAACCGCTTCACGTCGACGAAGACGGCGTGGGTTCCGGTCGGCTCGACCACGGGCACGCCCGCCTCCTTCAGCCAGCCGGCGAGGCGCTCGGCCTGCTCGACCCGGGAGCGGATGTACCGGTCGTCGACCATCTCCTCGAGCCCGCGGGCCATCGCCGCGAGGTCGGCGGCGGGCAGCCCGCCGTCGCGCACCCCGCCCTCGTAGATCCGCAGCTTCTCCTCGGCGCGCCGGGCCCACTCGGCGTTGTCCTTGAAGGCGAGCAGGCCGCCGATGTTGATGAGGAAGTCCTTCTTGCCGGAGACGGTGCAGCCGTCGCCGTAGAGCATCATCTCGCGGAGGATGTCGCGCACCCGGGTGTTGGCGAATCGCGGATCGTACTTCTGGATCATGTAGGCGTTCTCGACCGCCCGGGTGGCGTCGAAGAAGACCGGGATGCCGTGGCTGCTGCAGTAGGCGTAGACCTCGCGCAGGTTGTCCATCGAGGCGGGCTCGCCGCCGGCCATGTTCACCGGGCACTCGAACGAGACGTAGGCGATCCCGTCCGCGCCCCGCTCCCGGACCAGCGCCGCGAGCTTGTCGAGGTCGATGTTCCCCTTCCAGCGGAAGTCGCTGGCCGGGACGTGCGCCTCGTCGACGATGACGTCGGCGAAGATGCCGCCGGCGAGCTCCTGGTGCGCCTTGGTGGTGGTGAAGTACATGTTGCCGGGGACCACCTGTCCGGGGCGGATGCAGGACTCGGAGAGGATCTGCTCGGCGGCGCGCCCCTGGTGGGTGGGGAGCACGAACTGGTAGCCGTAGAGGTCGCGCACCGTCGCCTGGAAGGCGAGGAACGCCTCGCTGGTCGCCGGGGTGGGCAGTGCCGCGTCGTAGGCCGCCCACTGGGCGGTGGACATCGCGGTGGTGCCGGAGTCGGTGAGCAGGTCGATCGTGACGTCGGCCGAACGGAGGAGGAAGGTGTTCCAGCCGGCCTCGCGGATCGCCTTCTCGCGCTGCTCGCGGGTGGTGCGGGCGATCGTCTCGATGGTGTGCACGAGGTACGGATCGCAGTCGAAGGTGTAGTTCTCGAGGTCGGCGAAGATCGAGCGGAAGCGGAGCTGATCGTGCCAGCGGCCGGTGGTCTCGACCTCGAGCGCCACCACCGAGTCGCGTTGCCGGTAGAGGTGCGCGATCGCGTCGGCGACCTGATCGAGCTGGGTGTTGGTCATCGCCAGCCGCGGGATCTGCACCGGCAGCAGCGCCGGACTGCCGACCATCCCGGTGACCAGCAGCCGCACCCCGGAGGTCTGGTAGAGCGCCGCGGCGAGGGCATGGTCTGGGTGGGAGGCGACGTGGGGGAGGAAGGCGCCGGCGTCGATGTAGGCGCCGTCGCAGCCGGTCTCGCACGGGACGCCGGCCTGCTGCAGCCGGGCGCCGAACCGCTCGGTCTGGTACATCACCCACTGCACGTCGGCCTCGTCGCACATCCGGGCGAGGCCGCGGGCGAGGACCTCCATCGTGCGTCCGGCCATGCCGCCGTAGGTGTGCAGACCTTCGAAGACGACGACGTCGTTGATGAAGTGCTCGTGGTCGGCGGGGTTGTCGGTGGCGAGGAAGCCGCCGGTGTTGCAGCGCGGATCCTGGGCGCCGTCCATGAAGACGATGTGCGCCGTCTTCGAGATCGACTTGACGATCTCGGCGATCGTCCGGTCGGCCATCCCCTGCTCGTGGCGCTGGATGAACCAGGCGTTCTCGATCACGCGCGAGAGGTCGAGCACCAGCCGCAGGCCGTGGCGGTCGGCGATCCCCCGCACCGCGCGCAGGTTGGCGAGCGAGAAGGGGTAGCGGCCGTCGGCGAAGCACTGGGCCCCGATGAAGCGAGGCGCGACCGCGGCGACGAGCGCTTCGAGCCGGGGAAGGTCGAAGTTGCCGCGGAAGACGGGCTCGGCGCCGTCGCGGGCGTCGTGGATGGTGATCCGGCGCGGCTCGTGCACGTCCACCCGGCCGCGGGCGTTGCTCACCAGCGCCGAGCCGTCGGGAGCGAAGGCGCGCAGCAGGAGCTTGATCGCCCCGAGCGAGTTGTGGGTGGGGCAGACGTAGGTCTGGCCGAGGACGTCGGTGATCACCGCGTTGAGCGTCTCGAAGTTGCGTGCCCCGGCGTACGCCTCGTCGCCGATCAGCTGCCCCGCGAGCTGCTCCTGCGTCATCGCGCTGGTGCCGTAGGAGACCATGTCGAAGACGATCTCCTCGGGGGTGAGCTCGAAGACGTTGAAGCGGGCCGCCGCGAGCGCCCGCTTGCGCTCCTCGAGGGTCGGGAAGGCGATCGGCCGGATGGTCTTGATCTTGTGCGGCTCGTGAACGGGCGGCTGTTGCGACATGGTGGAGTCTCCCCTTCTGGTCCGAGCGAAGTCTAGTAGGGGAAAACAGGATTTGGAAGCATGTTATTATTGTTTTGGCGGGTTTGATCCATCAATTCTTAGGAAGAACAGAGAAATGTCATTGTCTTCGGAAAGAATGCTCGATCCGATCGGCTGGCGCCTCCTCGAGGAGCTCCAGGAGGATGCCCGGCTGAGCTTCGCCGAGCTCGGCCGCCGCGTCGGGCTCTCGACCCCGGCGGTCGCCGAGCGGGTGCG
>JAAYLR010000116.1 GCA_012521815.1 Acidobacteriota bacterium | reverse complement strand
GCAGCAAGCTCCGCCTCGAGGCGCGCCGCCGAGCGCCGCGCCGAGCGCTGCACGAGCAGGGTCACGGAACCGAGCAGGAGGATCCAGGCGCCGATCAGCACCCCGACCTGCAGGCGCAGGCTCCGGCGCACGCGGGCGAGCGGCTCGGTGTAGTCGATCCGGAGCGTCGCGACGCCGAGCGCCTCGCCGGTGGCGTGGCAGGGGGCGCAGCCGGAGTCGGCGACGATCCGATGGAGCCCGCGCACCGTCTCCCGCCCGGCGTCGGACTCGACCCAGACCCGCTCGCCTGCCTCCGGGGTCGCGAGGAACTCCGCGACCCGGCGCATGTCGTCGGGATCGGCGGAGACGGCGCGGCTGCCGAGCAGGTTGCCGGTCCGCCCGAAGAGGCGCAGGCCGATCGGCGCGTGGGTGTAGATGAGAGGGTCGAAGACATGCGGGTTGCCGCTATCGGCCGCCGGCACGAAGAACGGCATCTCGCGCACCGCGAGATCGAGCCGCTGCCGGGCTGCCTCGGCCCCGGCGTCGGCGTAGGCGCGCTCGAGCAGGCGCAGGGTGCCGAAGTAGAGCACCAGGAAGGCGACGAGATGCAGCGGCACGAGGATCGCCCAGAGCCGGAGACGCGCCGGATCGAGGCGCGCTCGCCACGAGGTCCGGGGCGGGGCGGCGGCGCTCACCGGCTGACTCTATCCGTTCGGCGGTGACGGGCCGCGGCTACGGCGCGGCGGGCATCGGCGTCAGCTCCAGGGTCACCACCGCAAACGGCGCGAGGCGGAGCGTGATCGCGCGATCGGCATCGAGCCGCGCGGGCAGCTCCGGACCGCTCCCCCAGAGATCCCGCACCGCGAACCAGCGCCCGGCGTCCGGCGGCAGCTCGAGCTGCCGGGCGAGATAGATCTCGGCGAGGCGCGGCCGGTCGTCCGGGTTGCGGAGCGTCAGGAAGGCGCGCTCCGGCGACCACGCCGCCCAGCCGTAGACGTCGAGCCGCCCCGGGTTGCCGCCCACCCAGTGGGTGTCGGCGAGCACGGCGGCATGCTCGCGCGCCCAGCGGGCGGCGGCGGCGAGCGTCTCCCAGCCCTTGGCATCGAGCAGCTCGGGAGTGAGGTAGAGCTCCTGGAGCTGGGTGCCGGAGGCGAAGTAGGAGCGCACCTCGTGGGCGAAGGCGCCGTCCAGGTCGGTTTCGAGCTCGACGGCGTGCCGGGCGAAGATGATGCCGTGGAGCATCAGCGAGTTGAGCGGGAAGAGCGGCCCCTTGACCACCACGTTCTCGTACGTCTCGCGGTCGCGGTAGGTGAGCCAGCGCTCGCGCGCGCTCCCCTTGCCGGTGAAGTTGTGGTCGTAGCCGTCGCGCCAGATCGAATCTGCCCAGCGGAGCCAGAACGGCGAGGCCCAGGTGCCGGTGGTCAGGTTGACGAAGACCCCGGGGCGGGCCTCCCGGACCTCGTCGATGAGCCGGATCGCGGCCGCGAAGTCGCTGTCGAACTCGCTGCCCGGGTAGACCGAGCCGACGTTGCCGGTGCCGTCGAACTTGAACTGGTTGATCCCGCCCTCGGAGAGGAGAACCATCACCACCTGGTGGAAGCGCCGCCAGTAGCGGGGGCCGGAGAGCGCGAAGCCGCCGGCGACGACCTCGTAGCCGGTGGCGGCGCCGGCCGCGATCCGCTTCTCCTTCGGCGGGCCGTAGCCGCCCCAGGGCGAGAGCCAGACGCCGGGGGCGGCGCCGTACTTGGCCGCCGCCTCGCGCAGCGGCGCGAAGCCGCGCGGGAACTCGGGGCTGAAGCGCCAGTCGCCGCCGTAGTCGTCCCAGCCGTCGTCGAAGAGGAAGGAGTCGAGCCGGACGCCGCGCTTTTCCACGAGCTCGCGGCCGAACGTCGCGATCCGGCCGAGCGCCTCGGCCTCGGTGTACGGCGTGAAGTAGCCGATGTCGTACCAGGAGTTGTAGTGGAGCAGCGGCTCGTACGGCCGTGCCCGCTCCCGCTCGACGTAGGCCGCGAAGTCGCGCCGCAGCTGCCCCGGCCGGGTGCCGCCGGCCGCCGCCGAGTAGGTGACCGACTGCCCGGCGCGCAGCGGCAGCGTCCGCTCGACCCAGAGCCGGACCCGGCCGCGCCAGGCGTCGGCCTTCGCCATCGGGTGCTCGAAGCCGAACCAGCTCGTGCCGGCGACCGCCGGCGAGCCGTCGACGCTGCCGAGCACGAGCGCCCCGGGTGCCTCGACGCCGAGCAGCTCGAGCCGGGTGATCTCGAGGTCGCTCCCGGTCGCCGTGAGGGTCACCACCTCGCGGAGATAGTCGGCACCCGTGCGCTGGACGAGCTCCCAGTCGAGCGCGAGCGCGCCGCCGGCGGCAGTGAACCGGCCGCCGACCGCGAGGCCGGGCAGGCGGTCGCCGAGCCGTGCCGCCCCGGCCACAGCCGGCAGCTCGCGCGCCGCGAGCTCGCCCGCGAGCCGGAAGTCGTCGGCCGCGAGCCGCCGGCCGTCGGCGAACGTCACCGCGAACGGCACCCGCACCGGCACCGTCACCCCCTGGCGGAGATCGGTGATGGTGAGCTCGGCGAGTCGCCCCTCCGCGAGCCGCCAGCTCGCCGTCACCACGCCGTTTCCGAAACGGAACGCCCCGTCGGCGGCCGCGAACACGGGCTTGCCGCCGTCCGCCCCGGCTGCCGCGGCCCAGAGAAGCCCACAGAGTGCGGCCAGAACCCGAAGACGCCCCCCTCCAAGGTGCCAGCCGTTTTTCCATTTGCACCCTCTCAGAAAGTGCCACGCAAGGTGCCAGCCTCTTTTCTGCCTCGGCCTCGTAAGGTGCCAGCCACTTTTCGGAGCACGCTGGATCAGCATGGGGACCCTCCTCGGGACAGCAGTCTAGTTTCGGAATTCCATCTTTTGGGCTCTGGCTGCCGTCTGATGACAAGCCTTGGTTCTGTTCGGCGTGCCGGGATCCGCTCTGCGTCCGACAGGGTGGTCGAGCCGGAGCGGGTTGTGCTCGGGCTCCGGGCGGTGAGCCGTGTCCT
This sequence comes from Acidobacteriota bacterium, assembly GCA_012521815.1. Classification (GTDB taxonomy): domain Bacteria; phylum Acidobacteriota; class Thermoanaerobaculia; order Multivoradales; family JAGPDF01; genus JAAYLR01. The sequence goes on along the minus strand of JAAYLR010000116.1, from coordinate 620 downwards.
ATCGCTGCAGGCGGTAGAGGACGTAGCGCGTCGCCCGGGATTCGAGGTTTTCGTAGGCGGGCAGACCACGCACACCCGCCCAGTTGAGCAGCTGTGGGCGAAACCGCGCTGGCAGGTCCAGCGAGTCGATCAAGGTCTGCCGCTCGTCGCTGGTGGATGCAAGCGAGGCGACGACGTTGGCCGTGATGTCACGCCGATCGCGGATCTGGAAGCCCGTCGCCTCGAGCTGGGCATCCGGCAGTTGTGTGGAGTGCCAGAGCCCTGCCAGCAAGCACCAGCCTCCCGGGCGGAGCAGGCGGGAGGCCTCCTGGTAGAAACGACTGGGTTTTTCGAAATGTTGTGCGGCCTCAATGCTGTAGAGCACATCGACGATGCCGGTCGTGAGTGGAAGACGTCCGGCATCGGCCATGATCACGCTCGTGAACGGTCGAGGTGCCAGCCGGTTTTGCGTCAGCACGAGGTGTTCGCTCGAAAGGTCGATCCCGACATACCGCAGGTCAGGCCGGTCGGCGAGAAGCATTTCCGCACCCGCCCCACGGCCGCATCCGACTTCGACGACCAGGCCGGTTGCGACCGGGAACGGCTCGAGGACCGTCTCGTAGAGCCTTCGGCAGAGGGAG
>JAAYLR010000115.1 GCA_012521815.1 Acidobacteriota bacterium | reverse complement strand
GGACCGTCGAGCGCACCATCGCATGGCTCCAGAACTATCGGCGGCTGTGCATTCGCTGGGAAAGATCGGCCGCTCTTTTTCAAGCCTTCCTCCACTTCAGCTGCACGCTCCTGCTCCTTAGGCAGGTTATGGGATAGCTTCTAGAAGACAGTTCAAAGCCGGGGAAGACGTGCACGCCCCGACTCTTCGCCGCTTCACGAAATGCCGGAACGCTCGAGACGTCGTTGTGGTCAGTCACGGCGAGCACGGAGATCCCCAATTCGACGGCTTTGTCGACCACAGTGCGTGCGTAGTCTGCCGCGTTGGTCGCGCTTGCCTGCCCGCGAAAGCTCTGGGCGTAATCGTGGGGGTTCACCTGGAGTGCGCATCGGTAGAAGACGGCCCCGACGGATGGCTTTGCGATCTGGTTATCGGTCGTCATGCCCTACCTCCGTACAGCTGTGCGACTTGATGCACGACACCCGCACGGCGAAAGAAGTTATGAATCTGTCTCTTGGTCGATACGGCCCCGAAGACAAGCACCCGTATCCCGACCCGTCACCTTGGCCGAAAATGGCTTCCGCCGGCGTTTCGGGCGTGCTGTCGTTGAGCCGCTTCATATTCTTATTGCCACATTTATTACCACATTAAAGTCCTATTACCCAATTCAGGCGGAAACCCTCTTCCACCGGGCGTCCCGTCCTCGACCGAGGATCTCGAGGCGACCTTCCTTGCGCCAGCGATTCATCACCAGCCGAACCATGTCGCGGCTGACATTCGGGCAGAGGCGCTCGACGTCGGCGATACCGAAGGGGCTGGGGACGTGTGCCAGCGCGTACTCCACGAGCTCCGACTTCGATCCCTTTTGCGGACGCTCGGCGCCCGCGCGCTCCTCGAACTCCCGATAGGCTATCCGCAACGTCGAGAGCAGGTAGTTGAACCACGGGAACACGTCGTGCCGGCCCTCGTGCCAACCCTCGGAGCTGTGACGGAGTGCCTCGTAGTAGTCCTCCTTCGTCTGCTCCACGATCCGCTCGTGGCTGATGTACCGGCCTACCGAATGACCGTGCCGGTAGAACGCGAGCAGCGTCAGCAGCCGGGAGACTCGGCCGTTGCCGTCGCGAAAGGGATGGACGCAGAGAAAGTCGAGTACCAGTGCCGCCGTGGCGAGCAGAGGAGTCACCGCGCCCTGATCGACCTGATGTCGATAGAGGCGGCAGAGCTCCTCCATCGCCCCGGGTACCTCGGCCGGCTCCACCGGCCGGAAGCGCACCTGGCTACTTCCGTCCGGGAAGATCTCGATGATCTCGTTGCGCGACTTCTTCCACTCGCCGGCGTCGCCACTCTGTCCCCCCTGCGCCAGGGCGTGCAGACGGAGAATCGATTCCGGCTCGATCTCGATCTTCTCGAAGTGCGTGTGCACCCAGCTCGACGCCCGACGGTACCCCAGCACCTCCTGTTCCGAGCGATCGCGCGGCCGGGCGTTGCCGAGCACCAACGGCCGGAGCCGGTTGCGATCGACCGTCACGCCCTCGATCCGGTTCGACGACTCCGCGCTCTCAACCAGAGCCATTTCGCGCAGTGCTGCGAGGATCTGCGGAGACTGCTTCTCGTAGAGTGTCTGCCGCCCCTTCGACTCCGCCAACGCTTCGAGCAGCCACACGGTCCCCTGTGGAAGCCGAAGGCCAGCCAACCGATCGCCCTGGAACGACCTCACGGCTCGTCCTCGTACGGCGGCGTCTTCGGTTCGCGGATCTCAGCGGGGTCGACCAGGGAGTTGACCGACAGGTAGTAGTGGCTCACCTTCGTGACCTCGAGCCACGGCCAGCTCGCGGGGTCGAAGATCGTCACGAGGTGCGGCTCGCTCTTGCAGTTCGTCACCACGTAGAGCCAGAAGCAGTCCCTGCGATCCTGGGCCACTCGGCGTTCGTTGGGGGTCAGCAGGATGGAGCCGGTGGCGCCGCCGATCCCCTTGACCTCGATGAGCCGCAGGTCGCCCGAGGCGAGGTCGAGGCTGGTGACGTCGTAGCCGAGGTTCTTCGCGGAGACGTCGTAGACCTCCCGCCCGAGAGCGCGCTCGTGCTCCATCACGACGCGCATCGCGATCGCTTCGGTCTCGAAGTCCGGCTTGAGGTGCCGGACCTCCTCCGATTCGCGCTCCGGATGCGGGAGCACGAGCACGCTCGCGAGGCGTTCGACCGCCTGCAGCGAGAGCGCCCGCTCCCGCTCCAGATCGACCCGCCGCCGGTCGCGCCGGGCAAGCAGCTCGGCATGTCGGGTTTCTGCCATTGCCAGGCGGCCCTCGGCGCCCGCCACCTTCATGTCGACGTCGGCCGCGGCGCGTCCGATCTCATCGTCCGCGCGTTGCAGGAGCTCGGTCAGCGAGAGCTCGACGTGGTTCGCCACGCGTTCGATCTCGCCGAGGCGCTCCCTCGCGACCTCCTCGAGGAACGGTTGCAGGGCATGGTCGTGGAGCCAGCCGGAAGGCTCCGGCAGGTAGGCAGCGCCCGGCAATTCGCTCGGTCTCTCGGCAGAGATGAAGTTGCCCAGCAGCCCGGGCTCCTGGATCCGCGGCTCTCCGGTCTCCGGGACCTCGACCGCGAAGAGGCGCTCGTGCACCACGGTACCGAGACCGTCCACCACGCGAGCCCGAAAGAAGTCGACGCGCGCCGGCACATCGTGCTGGAGCGAATAGAAGGTGGCCCCTTTGGCGAGAGCGTCGAGAGCGCGCACGTTGGTGTGGCGCCGGATGGCCTCGAACAGGGGGTGCCCCGGGGTCACCCACTCCAGCTTCTCGGTCTCCGCCGTGTCGCGGTCGGTCGAGCACCGGGGATAGCGGTCGGCCAGTGCCGGAAGACGCCAACTCGGCTCTCGCTCGTACTGGCGCAGTGTCGAGGGGGTACGCGCGGGCTCGAAGGCGTGCGGGAGCTGCGGCACGGGTTTCAGCGTGAGCGGAACGAGCTCTGCGGCCTCGATCAGGAAGCGCGCGATCGTCTCGGGGACGACCCGCTGCTCCTGGGCCCGGGCTCTGCGCTCGATCAGCATCTCGAGATTCAGCTTCTTGCTCGCGAGGCCTTCGAGTGCGTTCTGGCAGATCGCCCGGAACTGGTGCTCGTCGACGTCACGAAGGATCCGGTCCTCCAGATCCGCGTCTCCGAGACGGCCCGCGTAGTAGTCACGCAGGACGCGCTCGATGTGGGTCGAGGGGAGGATCTCGCCCACGACGTTGAAGACCGCGTCGTCGTCGAGCGCGTCGCGGATCTCCTGGAGCTTCTCCAGAAGCCGCTGGAGGACTTTGCCCTCGATCGTGTTGGTCGCCACGAAGTTGAAGATCAGGCAGTCCTTGCGCTGGCCGTAGCGGTGGATGCGCCCCATCCGCTGTTCGAGCCGGTTCGGGTTCCAGGGGATGTCGTAGTTGAACAGGATGTTGCAGACCTGGAGGTTGATGCCCTCGCCCGCCGCCTCGGTCGCAACGAGGATCTGGATCTCCCCCTCGCGGAACTGCTGCTCGGCATGGAGGCGAGTGCCGGGCTCGTCCCGAGAGCCGGACTTCATCCCGCCGTGGATGAAGCCGACCTTGAAGCCCCAGTCGCGCAGGCGCGCGACAAGGTAGTCGAGGGTGTCCTTGAACTCGGTGAAGAGCAGCAGTCGCTGGTCGGCGTGGTCGAAGAACCCTTCCTTCTGGAGCAGCGCCCGCAACTCCGAGAGCTTGGCCTCGACGCCTCCGGTCTCGACGGCCTGCGCCTGAACGGCGAGACGGCGCAGCTCCTGGACCTCCTGCCGTACCTGATCGGCGCTCCCGGCGAGCGTCACGGCCTCGAGCAGCGCTTCGAGCCGCTCCCGCTCGCTCTCTTCCATCTCTTCCATCTCTTCCGGGTCGGGAAGATCGGGTGGCGCCAGGCAGGCGAGATCCTGTGCCCGCTTCAGCCCGTCCTCGAGCCGATGAGCGCGGTTCTCGAGCGATTTGCGCATCGCGAACGTGCTCGAGGCGAGGCGCCGCTGGTACAGCGACATGAGGAAGCCGATCGCGCGAGCCCGCGGGTCCTCGCCCGCGGCGGCGGCGCGAGCGCTTTCCCGTTTGACGAAACTAGTGATATCTCGGTAGAGATCGAGCTCGGCGCCGTCGATCTGAAAGGCGACGGTATGCGGGATGCGGCGAGTGAAGATCGGCTCGGCTGCCCAGGTTCCGTCCGCACGGCGCTCCGGGAAGTAGACCATCGCCTCCTTGGTGCGGCGGAGGTAGAACGGGGCGCGGCGGCGGTCCATGGCTTCACGGATCGACTTCACGTCGGCGTACGCGTCGGAGTCGAGCAGCTGGAGAAAGAGGCTGAAGTTGCGCGGGTCGCCCTTGTGAGGCGTCGCCGTCAGGAGGAGCATGTGATCCGCGGTGTCGCGCAGCAGCTCCCCCAGGCGGTAGCGCAGGCTCTTGTGCGATTCGTCGGCGGCCGACATCCGGTGTGCCTCGTCGACGATGACCAGATCCCAGTGCACCTGGCGCAGACTTGGCAGAACCTCGGTGCGCTTGGCCAGGTCAAGCGACGTGATCACCCGATTTCGCTCGATCCACTGGTTGACGCCGAACTGCTCCCGCAGGTCCTGTCCCTTCATGACCAGGAACGTGGTGTCGAACTTCTCCTTGAGCTCACGCTGCCACTGGAAGGCGAGGTTCGCGGGGCAGACGATGAGGATTCGCTCGGCCAGGCCGCGCAACTCCAGCTCGCGGATGAGGAGACCCGACATGATCGTCTTGCCGGCGCCGGCGTCATCGGCGAGCAGGAAGCGCACGCGCGCCAGCTTCAGCAGATAGTCGTAGACGGCTTCGAGCTGGTGGGGAAGAGGATCGACCCGCGAGATCGAGAGCCCGAAATAGGGGTCGAACTCGTAGGCGATGCCAAGCGCGTAGGCCTGGAGGCCGAGGCGGAGCAGGCGCCCGTCGCCGTCGAACGAGTACTCCGGCTCGAGGACTCGGAGGCTCGCCACCTGATCGGCAGTCAGCGTGACCTTGCGAAAACGCTCGGTCTGCGTGCCGACGAGACCCACGGTCCAGCTGACGGCGCTGTTGGGTTGGACCGTCTTGACCCGCATGGGTTCGTTGAAGAGCGGGCCGGTCAGGACCTGACCGCTGACGAGAGGTGTCCCAGAGCTCATCCGTGCCTCTGCCAGGGTTGCGGTTCGAAGATCACGGCATCGTGCTCCCGTTCGGCCGCCGTGCCTGCCGCTCCATCCAGGCCTCGAAATCGACGCGACGAACGCGCCACTGGCCGCGAACCTTGAAGGCGGGCAGCTCTCCGGCCTGCGCCATCGAGTAGACGGTCTTGTCGGCTAGCTTCAGGATGGCTGCGATCTCCTGGATGGTGAGGATTTCGTCCGCCAACGTCATTCCTCCATCGGGATCCGGTGCAGCCTGGCGACAACAGATTCCAGCAAACGGAACCATACTCCAGCCGCTCTCGCCTGGCCAATCGAGCCCAGCTCGAGGGTGGTCGGGAGAGGTCCGGTGCTGGGCGAACTACGAAGAGGCTGCGAGCGCCGACAGACGCCGCGCTAGCTGCTGCGTGCTCTTCGGCCGGAGCCCGGAGTCGGACGCGAGCGCGCTTGAGAAGAAGCTGGCGAGGCTTGCCGGGCAGGATGGGAGGTGCTTCTCCACGGGAGTCCACCGGCCGGCACGTATCGCCGCAGACAGTTCGTCCTGGGACGCTGCCTCGAACGGACGCCGGCCGGTGAGGACCTCGTAGAAAGTCACGCTCAGCGACCAGAGATCGAACGTCGGGTTCGCGCGTTCGCGATTGTGCGCCTCCGGCGACAGGTAGGCCGGCGTGCCCACGACGACGTGCCCCGTCACGCCCGACATCGTCGCCCGGGCGGTGATCTACTGCCGCGCCGCCGTGGCGCAGCGGCTCGAGACGCTTCGTCAGCGCAAGGAGCGGGTCGTCAACGCCTATCTCTACGAGGGCGCGATCGACAAGGAGACCTACCAGAGCCACCTCGCCCGCGTCGAGGAGGAGCTGACCCTCGCGCGGATCGACCACTACGACACCGAGATCGAAGAGTTCGACATCGAGGGCACGCTCGCCTTCGCCGAACACCTGATCAACGAGTCGAGCCGCCTGTGGATCGAGGCCGGGCTCGCGCAGCGCCAGCGGCTGCAGAAGCTCTTCTTTCCGAAGGGTCTCAGCTACGACGGCGAAGAATTTCGAACACCGTTAACGTGTCCGTTCTTCAACAACTTAGAGGGGACTCCCGAGCCGGGATGGAGGCTGGTAGCGCGTACGGGATTCGAACCCGTGTTACCGGCGTGAGAGGCCGGCGTCCTAGACCCCTAGACGAACGCGCCGAGGCCGTTGAGGCCGGGGGAATATAGCAGACGGGCGGGCGGGAAGCCAGCCCGTGCGGAGGGTCAGGATTCCGTTTCGCGGAAGAGGATCTCGACGCCGTCGGGGTCGCGGGTGCGGAAGACGGTCGCGCCGTCGGGCTCCTGGATCAGGCCGCCGGGGATGGCGCGCTCGCGGAAGATCGCCTCCTCGTAGATCCGCTCGGCGGAGGGGACGACGAACGAGAGGCTCAGCTTCTGGGCGGGGCCCTGGTAGTCGAACGACTCGTTGCGCTCGTGGCCGGCGCCGTGCGGGCGGCCGACGACCTCGATGACGCCGGAGCCCGCGAGGAAGAGGGCGCCGACGCCGGTCTCGCGGTCCCAGCTCTGGAGCCGGGGCAGGGCGAGGGTCTCGCCGTAGAAGCGGCAGGTGCGCGCGAAATCGCGTGCCCGGAGGACGACGCGGAACTGACGGATCTCCATGGCTCTCCCTCCCGATCGCCGGCCGGTTTCCGGCTGCGGATGCGAGCATTCCACACTCGCCTGCGAGAGGCCAGTGGGCAGGTGCTATCCTCCCGCAACGTGAGCCTTCCGGCCCGTCGTCGCTTCGCGCTGTCGCTCCTCCTCGCCCTCTTCGTCGCCGCCGCGGGCGTCGGGCAGGAGGCCCCGCCGGCGCTCACGCCGCAGGCGGGCGGCGTGCTGGTGGTCGACGGCGGGAGCTCGCCGCTCGGCTGGGCGGCGGCGCCCGGAGGGCCGCTCGTCTCGCTGCTGCCGGTGGTCAGCCGTCTCGGCGGGCAGCTCGAGGCCGAGCCGCTCGGCGCCGGCTTCCGGCTCGAGCTCGGCGAGAGCCGCGCGATGCTCGCCCCGGGGAGCGCGGCGCTGACGCTCGGCGAGGAGATCGTCCCGCTCACGCAGGCGCCGCAGCTGCTCGGCGGCGAGCTGCTGGTGCCGGTCGACCTCCTCCAGCGCACCTACGGCGACCTCCTCGGGCTCGCCTTCGACTGGCCGGGGGACGGCCGCCTGCTCGTGACCCGGCCGCGGCAGCGCGAGCTGCCGGTGGAGATGGAGCTCGTCCACCTGCAGGGGATCACGACGCTGGTCTTCCGCTTCCCCGAACGCCCGCGCTACCGGGTGCGGGAGCGGCTCGGCGGCTACGACGTCGAGCTCGTGGGCGACCGGCTGCTGCCGCCGCCGCGGCGCACCGTGCAGGATCCGCTGGTGCGGGCGGTGGCGATCGGCGCCGAGCGGATCCGGATCGACCTCGCGCCGGGGGTGCGCGCCGATCATTACGAGCTGCGCGAGCCGTTCCGGCTGGTCCTCGACCTGGTCGCGGCGGGCGAGGCGGTCGCGACCCCGACGCTGCCCGAGCAGCGGCGCGCGACGCCGCGGGTACGCACGATCGTGCTCGACCCGGGCCACGGCGGGTCGGAGACGGGGGCGACCGGGCCGGAGGGCACGCTCGAGAAGGACCTCACCCTGCTCATCGCCCAGCAGCTCGCCGCGCGGCTCGAAGAGCAGCTCGGGGTCCGGGTCGTGCTCACCCGGACCACCGACGTCGATCTCGGTCTCGACGAGCGGGCGGCGCTCGCCAACCAGCTCCGCGCCGACCTCTTCGTCTCGATCCACCTCAACTCCTCGCCGCGCGCCGGGGCGCGGGGGGCCGAGACCTACTTCCTCAGCATGCAGGCGAGCGACCAGCGGGCGGCCCTGACCGCCGCGGCCGAGAACCTCGGCCAGAGCGTCGAGCCGATTGCCGCCGGTCCCGACGCCGAGCTCCAGCTGATCCTCTGGGATCTCGCGCAGAGCCAGCACCTCGCGGCGAGCCAGCGGCTGGCGGCGCTCATCCAGCAGGAGCTCAACGTCCAGCTCGACCTGCGCGACCGGGGGGTGAAACAGGCGCCGTTCCGGGTGCTGATGGGGGCCTCGATGCCGGCGGTGCTCGTCGAGCTCGGCTTCCTCTCCACGCCGGGCGAGGAGGCGCTCCTGCGCACGCCGGCCCACCGGGCCAGCCTCGCCGAGGCGCTCGTGCGCGCCATCGCGCGGTTCAAGGGCGAGCAGGAAGGGGTCGCGCCCGTGCCGCCCGCGCCGCTGGAAGCCGTGCCGTGAGCCGCCGGCTCGCCGCCCTGCTGATCGGCGCCGCCGCCGGGGTGCTCGTGGTGGCGGCCGCCTACTTCCTCTTCTTCTCGCGCCCGGCGCCGGAGGCCGGACCCGGGGCGGCCGCGCCCGCCCGGCCCGGCGCGGCCGGCGACGAGGCGCCGGAGCGCTGGACCGCCGAGCTCTTCTTCCCGACGAGCGCCGGGCTCCTCGCCCCGGAGCGGCGGGAGCTCGCCGGCGCCGGCGAGGCGGCCCGGGCGGTCGAAGCGGCGGTGAGCGCCCTGCTCGCCGGCCCCGAGACACCCGGGCTGCTGCCCGCCTTCCCGCCGGGCCTCGAGGTCCGGCGGGCGCTCGTGGTCGAGGGGATCGCCTTCGTCGACCTCGGCCGCAGCGGCGGCGGGCCGCCGCCGGCGTCGGGTTCGGAGGAGGAGCTGCTCCGGCTCCAGGCGCTGGTCCACACCGTGACCGCGAGCGTGCCCGAGGCGCGGCAGGTCGTGCTCCTCTGGGATGGCGAGCAGCGCCCGTCGCTCTCCGGTCACGTCGACACCGGCTCCCCGCTGCTGCCCGATCCGCGGCTGCTCGCGCCCGCCCCATGAAGCCGATCGGCGTCTTCGACTCCGGCGTCGGCGGGCTCACGGTGGTCGCCGCCCTCCGCCGCCGGCTCCCCGCCGAGCCGGTCCTCTACCTCGGCGACACGGCGCGCCTCCCGTACGGCACCAAGTCGGCCGAGACGGTGGCCCGCTACACCCAGCGCAACGTCGACCTGCTCGTCTCGCGGGGGGTGAAGGGGGTGGTGGTGGCCTGCAACACCGCCTCGGCGGTGGCGCTGCCGCGGCTGCGGAGCCCGGTGCCCGTCTGGGGGGTGATCGAACCCGGGGCGCGGCGCGCGGCGGCGCGCAGCCGCGGCCGGGTCGGCGTCGTCGGCACCGAGTCGACGATCCGCTCCGACGCCTACGGCGCGGCCCTGCGGCGGCTGCGGCCGGAGCTCGCGGTGGCGAGCGAGGCCTGTCCGCTCTTCGTGCCGCTCGTCGAGGAGGGGTGGCTCGACGACCCGGTGACCGAGCAGATCGCCAGCCGCTACCTGGCGCCGCTCGTCGCGCGGGGCATCGACACCCTGGTGCTCGGCTGCACCCACTACCCGCTGCTCACGCCGCTGCTCGCCCGCCTCCTCGGCCCCGGCGTCGGGCTGGTCGACTCCGGCGAGGCGGTGGCCCAGCAGCTCGCCGAGGACCTCGGCCGGGCCGGGCTGCTCGCCTCCGGCCGGCGGCACGCCGACCATTTCCTGGTCACCGACGCCGCCGAGCGGTTCGGGCGGCTCGCGGCCGAGATCCTCGGCAACCCGGTGTCGCTCGAGCTGGTGGAGCTCGTCTGAAAGAGAAAGGGCGCGCCGGGCGGGAAGCCCCGGCGCGCCCCGGTCCGCGGGTGGCTCGCGGCCGTTACGGCCGCTTCATCCAGAACTGGTAGCTGCCCGCGCCGCGGTAGGAGTAGATCCGCCAGACGTAGTAGCCGGCCGTCCCGCTGTAGGAGACGTCCTCGTTGGCGGTCGCGCTCGTGCCGCTCTTGACGGTGACCCAGGTCGAGCCGTTCCACTTCTGGAGGTAGAGGTCGAAGTCGGCTCCCGCGGGGCCGCGCAGATAGCCGAGGTGGGTGCCGCTCTTGCTGACGTAGAAGTAGTTGCCGTTGGGCTGGTACTGCGAGGCACCGGCGGTCAGGCTGCCGGTGTAGTACTCGCAGGTGGGGCAGGGCGAGCTCGGCGCGGCGGTGACGGTCACCGCCTTCGTCTGGGAGCCCTTCTGGCCGGCGGTGTCGGTCACCGTGAGGGTTACCGAGTAGGTGCCGGCCGCCGCGTAGGTGCGGCTCGTCGTCACCCCGCTGCCGCTGCTGCCGTCGCCGAAGCTCCAGGCGTAGCTGGTGATCCCCTTGTCGTCGCTCGAACCCGAGCCGTTGAAGCTGCAGGTGAGGTTCGTGCAGCTGAAGGTGAAGCTGGCGGTCGGCGGGTTGTCCACCGGCGTGCCGCCGCCGAAGAGCGAGTAGAGGAGCCGGTTGGGTGAGCCGGTGCCGGGGCTCGTCACCTTGTTCGGCGTGGCGTTGTCGATCAGGGCGGCCTTCACCTGGGCGGGCGTGGCGGTGGTGTTGTTGGCGAGATAGAGGGCGCCGACGCCGGCGACGTGCGGCGAGGCCATCGAGGTGCCGCTGATCGAGTTCGTCGCGGTGTTGCTGGTGTACCAGGCCGAGGTGATCGAGTTGCCCGGCGCGAAGATGTCGAGGCAGGTCCCCCAGTTCGAGAACGACGCGCGGGCGTCGGTGTTGGTGGTGGCGCCCACCGTCATCGCCGCCGCCACCCGCGCCGGGGAGCTGTTGCAGGCGTTCTGGTTCTCGTTGCCGGCGGCGACGGCGTAGAAGACCCCGGCGTTGATCGAGTTGGTCACCGCGTTGTCGAGCGCCGTGGAGATGCCGCCCCCGAGGCTCATGTTGGCGACCGCGGGCTTGACGCGGTTGGCGGTGACCCAGTCGACGCCGGCGATGACGCCGGAGTTCGTGCCCGAACCCTGGCAGTCGAGCACCCGGACGGGGACCAGCCGCACTCCCTTGGCCACCCCCCAGGTGGCGCCGCCGACGGTGCCGGCGACGTGGGTGCCGTGGCCGTTGCAGTCCTCCGTGCCGCGCCCGTCGCTGATCGCCGTGTAGCCGGCGAGCACCCGGCCGCCGAAATCGCTGTGGGCGGCGCGGATGCCGGTGTCGATGACGTAGACGCGGACGTTCGTGGCGGTGGTGTCGTAGGTGTAGGTCCCGGAAAGCGGCAGGTTGCGCTGGTCGATCCGGTCGAGCCCCCAGGTGGCGCCGCTCTGCGTCGCCGAAGCCCAGACGAGACCGTCCTCCTCGACGTAGGCGACCCGCGGGTCGTTCAGGAGGCGCTCGAGGTCCTGCTTCTCGAGCCGGCCGACGAAGCCGGAAAGCGCATGCTCATAGACGTGCTCCACCTTGGCGCCATAGATGACGGCCATGTCCTGGGCGACGGCCGACACCGTCGGAGCCCACCCCGCCTCCCGGCTCGACCGGGCGACGTCGTCCTTCAGCACCACGATGTACTGGTCCGGGATCGCGTATTTCGCCGGCCGCAACTCGGCGGCGCCGGCGGCAGCTACGACGACGAGAGCCAGCAGTGCGATCCACGTGGACACCCTGATCCGCATATGCCCAGTCCTCCCTGGGGAAATGGCGCCGCGACGCGCGGGGCGCCGGTGGTCTCTCGGGTTGGGGACGCCGTGGTCTACGAACGCCTCTCCTGCGTGCTGCTTGGATTGAGTGAAATACCTAACACGCGCCCGGAAATGCTGTCAAGGGCTCGCCCCCGTCCCGCGGCCGCGGCCGGCCGGTTGATAGGATCGCCCCCGATGAGCGACCGTCTCGCCCCGTCACCGCGCCGTGCCGCGGACCGCCCCGCGGCGGCGCTGCGACCGCTGCGCCTCTCCTCGGGCGTGCTCAAGTACGCCGAGGGTTCGGTGCTGATCGAGCAGGGCGATACCCGGGTCCTGGTGGCGGCCACGGTCGAGAACCGGGTGCCGCCGTTTCTCGCCGGCCGCGGCCGGGGCTGGGTCACCGCCGAGTACGCGATGCTGCCGCGCGCCACGAGCAGCCGCTCGCCGCGGGAGGTGCAGGCGGGGCGGCCGTCGGGGCGCACCGCGGAGATCCAGCGGCTGATCGGACGCAGCCTGCGGGCGGTGGTCGACACCAGCCAGCTCGGCGAGCGGACGCTCCTTCTCGACTGCGACGTCCTCCAGGCCGATGCCGGCACCCGCACCGCCGCGATCACCGGCGCCTGGGTGGCGATGGTCCAGGCCCTCGGCCGGCTCTACCTCGCCGGCGACCTGCCCGGCTGGCCCGTCACCGCGCAGGTGGCGGCGGTCTCGGTCGGGATCTGCGGTGGCGTGCCGCTGCTCGACCTCGATTTCGAAGAGGATCAGCTGGCCGATGTCGACATGAACGTCGTCGCCACCGGCGCGGGCGAGATCGTCGAGCTCCAGGGCACCGCCGAGCGGCGCCGGTTCAGCCGGACGGAGCTCGACCGGCTCCTCGACCTGGCGCTGGCCGGGATCGCCGAGCTCGCCGCGAAGCAGCAGGAGGCCGTGGCCGAGCTGCTGGAGATGGTCGCGGCGCGGCAGCAGCAGCCCCGCCGGACGCCGCCGGCCCCCCGGGACGAGCGCGACCTCTGGCGCGGCCGCGCCCCCGGGCGCTGAGGCGCCGGAGCCGGCCTCAGAGCACCGTGCCCGTGACCGGGATCTCGAAGACCGGCTGCCGCGTGCTCGTCGTCCGCACCCGGATCACCCCATCCACCGCCCCCTTGGGCAGCGTGGGCGCGAGCACCACCCGCAGCGCGAAGCGATGACCCGGCGCGATCTCCTCCGCGGTGGCGGTGATCCCCGCCACCGAGCTCTCCACGGCCTGGATCTCGACCGGGTCGGTGCCGAAGTTCACCAGCGCGACGCCGAACCGCTTCTCCTGGTCGAGCGCGACCGAACCGAAGTCGACCGTCGCCGGGGTGGCGGCGAAGAGCGGGCGCACGAAGCCGGAGACCGGGATCTCGAACTCCGGCTCCCGCGGGTGGTTGGTGCGGACGACGACCGGCCGGGTGAGGGCGCCGATCGCGGCGTCGGGCTGCAGGGTGGTGATCACCCGCCACTGGCGGCCGGTGGTGTCCGGGCTCCGCTCGTCGGCGGCCGCCTCGCGGAACGAGGTGGTGAGGAACGGGTAGGGGGAGACGACCTCGCGGATCTCGAGATCCGGGAAGTCGGTGGCCCAGACGGTCTGCCCGATCGGCGCCTCGCCGTGCCCCTGGACGTAGATGTAGCGGGCGTAGCCGGGCGTGGCGCGCATCCGCGATTCGACCTCGGCCTGGATCGTGAGCTGGAGGCGGGGGTTGGCGGGGTCGTTGGTCAGCACCGTGATCCCCTTGGCGATCGCGCCGAGGAAGCCGGTGGTGTCGAGCTCGGCGTGCACCTTGCCCTCGCCGCCGGGAGCGATCTTCGCGTCGAAGCTGGCGACCGTGCAGCCGCAGGCGGGCTTCACCTCGAGCAGCTCGAGCACGGCGTCCCCTTCGTTGCGGATGACGAAGTCGGTGGCGAGGCGCTCGCCCCGGGCGACGTGACCGGCGTTCCAGACCGGCGCCGGGATCACGACCTTCGGGGCCGCGCCGGCGGCCGCGGCCAACCGGGCAGCGGCCACGAGGGCAAGCAGCGTCAAAATGACGGGGCGAGTGCGGTTCGACATCGGATTCTCTCCTCCCGGCGTTCCGGCTGGTCAGCGCGGCCGGACGCCTCTGGCCTGGGGCGGGGGATCTGCAGGAACGGCTCGCCTCCAGCCGGAGGGATCCTGCCATGCACATCCACCTGATCGCCATCGGGGGTACCGGGATGGCGCCTCTCGCCTGCCTGTTGCAAGCCGAAGGCCATCGCGTCACCGGCTCGGACGGGCCGCTCTACCCGCCGATGAGCACGCTGCTCGCCGCGGCCGGGATCACTCCGTTCGAGGGGTACGCGGCGGCCCATCTCGACCCGGCGCCCGATCTCGTGGTGGTCGGCAACGCCGTGCCGCGCACGAACCCGGAGGCGGTCGCCCTCGAGGCGCTCGGCCTGCCGCGCCTTTCGATGCCCGAGGCGCTCGCCCGCTTCTTCCTCGCCGACCGGCAGCCGCTGGTGGTGGCGGGGACCCACGGCAAGACGACCACCACGGCGCTGGCCGCCTGGGTCTGGACCGACTGCGGCCAGGCTCCGGGCTATCTCGTGGGCGGCCTGCCGCTCGGGCTGCCGGCGAGCTTCGCGCGCGGCTCGGGGCCGCGTTTCCTCATCGAGGGGGACGAGTACAACGCCGCCTACTTCGACCGCGGTCCGAAGTTCCTCCACTACCGCCCCGAGACGGTGATCTTCACGAGCCTCGAGCTCGACCACACCGACCTCTACCCGGATCTCGCGAGCCTGCGGGCCGCGTTCGCCGCGCTCCTCGCGCTCGTGCCGGCGAGCGGCCGGGTGGTCGCCTGCGCGGACGATCCGGAGGTGCGCGCGCTCCTGCCGGCTGCCGCGGCCCGGGTCGTCACCTACGGGCTCGCGCCCGGCGCCGACTACCCGCTCGCCGCCCCTCCGGAGCCGGGGCCGGAAGGGCTGCGGCTGCGTCTCGTCGACCCGGAGGCCGGCGAGGTCGAGCTCCGGCTGCCGCTCTGGGGCGAGCACAACGTGCGCAACGCGCTCGGCGTCTGGGCCGCGGCCCGGGGGGATGGGATCTCCCCAGCCGCCCTCGCCGCCGCGTTCGCCCGCTTCCCCGGCGTGCGCCGCCGCCAGGAGCTCGTCGGCGAGGCGGCGGGGATCGCCGTCCTGGACGACTTCGCGCACCACCCGACGGCGGTCGGCACCACGCTCGCGGGGCTGCGCACGCGCTTCCCCGGGCGGCGGCTCTGGGCGCTCTACGAGCCGCGGAGCCTCTCGGCGGGGCGCGCCTTCCAGCACGCCGCCTACCGGGAGGCGTTCCGGCAGGCCGACCGGATCCTGCTCGCGCCGGTCTTCCACCGGCAGCGGCTCACGGCCGAAGAGCTGCTCGATCTGCCGGCGCTCGCCGCCGAGCTGAGCGCCGCGGGGCACCCCTGCCGGGCGTGCGACAGCCTCGAGGAGATCGAGGCGACGATCGCCCGCGAGGCGCAGGCCGGGGACGTGATCGTGGCGATGTCGTCGGGCAGCTTCGGACAGCTGCCGCTCCGGCTCCTCGCCGGTCTGCGCGAACGCGAGGAGGCGCGGTTGTGACCCTGCCGGGGGTCTGCTAGGATTTCCCGGAACTTCCGGCCGATCATCGATGGCAGAGCCGAACTACCCAGGCAACAGTTCCCTTCCGCCCGAGATCCAGCAGCGGGTCGCGGGCACCTTCCGGCAGAGCCTCGACCTCGCCGCCAAGGGGAGCCTGCGCGAGGCGCAGCTCGGCTGCGACTTCGTGCTCGGGCTCGACCCGGAGTTCCACCTCGCCCGCAAGCTCGCGGATCTGCTCGCGCTCGCCGACGGTCCGGTGGATGTCTCCGAGCTCGCCGCCGAGCTGAGCCCGGGCGCCCCGCCGCCGCCGCTCGCGCCGAAGCTCGCCGAGCTGCTGGCGGCCCGCGAGTTCGAGCAGCTGCTCGCGCTCGCCGCGTCGAACCGGACGCAGGTGGAGGCCGACCCCGAGCTGCAGCGGCTCGTCGCCGTCGCCCAGGAGCGGCTGGAGGCGGAGCCGTATCTGCAGCCGTTCTTCGAGCAGGCGCGCGCCGCCGCGGCGGCCGGGCGGCGGGAGGAGGCCGAGCGCGCGCTCGCCAAGGCGCGGACGCTCGACCCGGAGCACCCGGAGCTGGCCAAGATCGCCCAGCTCATCGCGGCGCCGCCCGCGCCGGAGCCGGCAGCCGGCTTCCTGATCGACGACGAGCTGGAGCTCGGGAGCCCGGCGTTCGAGAGCGCTCCGCTCGCGCCGATCGCCGCCTCCGGCGCGCTCGAAACCGGCGGGGACGCGCGGATCGACGACCTCCTGCGCGAAGGGCAGGCGGCGTTCGACCGGGGGGAGTATCAGGAAGCGATCGACTCCTGGTCGCGGATCTTCCTCGTCGACATCGACCACCGCGAGGCGTCGCGCCTCGTCGATCTCGCCCGCCAGCGGAAGGCCGAAGTCGAGCGGCAGCTCGAGGAGATCTTCCACGAGGCGGTGATGAAGTACGAGGCCGGCGACGCCGCCGAGGCCCGCGAGGGCTTCGAACGGGTCCTGGCCGCTCAGCCCGGCTTCTACGCGGCCCGGGAGTACCTCTCGCTCCTCGATGCGGACGAGGACGGCGCGGCGCCCGCGGCGGCTCCCGGGCTGATCTCCGTCGTGCCGTCGGAAGCCGCCCCCGAATCGCACTCCGCGCACGAGATCTTCACCCCGCCCGACATCCCGGAGAGCGAGCCGATCGCCCCGCCGCGGACCGTGGCGCCTCCCGCCTTCGACGAGCTCGCGCCCGCGCGGCGTGCCGGGCGCTCCGGCAGGAACCTCTTCGCGTTCATCGGCGGCGGCGTGCTGCTGCTGCTCGTCGCCGGCGGCCTCTGGCTCTGGCAGAGCTGGGATCGCCTCTTCCCGAACTCCCAGCCGCCGCCGGCGGCCGGCCAGATGCAGCCGGGCGCGAGCGATCCGATCGCCAAGGCGCGCAAGGCGTACAGCGAGGGGCGCATCCCGAGCGCGATCGCGCTGCTGCGGAAGGTTCCCGAATCGAGCGAGCATTACGCCGAGGCCCAGTCGCTGATCCAGCAGTGGGAGGCCCTGGCGCCCACCCCGGCGGCGCCGGTCAACGGCGACGGTCCGAGCCCGGAGCAGCTCGCCCGGCGGCAGCAGTGGCTCGATCGCGCCGGCCGCGAGCTCGCGAGCGGCGAACGGGTCCGGGCGCTCTTCTCTTTCGAGCAGGCCGCCAAGATCGCCGCTCTCGACGGCGAGGCGGCGACCACGCTCGCCACCCTCACGCTGGAGCTCGAACCGCTCGCCGCCGAGCTCGACCTGCGGCGGCACGAGGAGTGGGAGCTGCTGCTCAACAACCTCTGGCGGCGCCGGGAGGAGAGCGGCCGCAGCCCGGAGATCGACCGTCTGATGGTCGACGCCTACTTCAACCTCGGGCTGCGCGATCTCCTGCGCAGCGAGCCCGCCGCGGCCGCCGGGAAGTTCGAGGAGGGGCTCGCGATCGATCCCCGGGACGAGGAGCTCCAGCGCTTCGCCCGCTTCGCGCGCACCTACCAGGAGCGCAACGAAGACCTCCTCTTCCGGATCTTCGTCAAGTACGCCCCCCAGCGATGAGCCACCCCGCCCCGGACGAGCCCGGCCTCTTCGATCTGCCGCTTCGCCCGCTCGACGAGCCGGAGCGTGAGTCGCCACCCCCCCGGCCGGCGCCGCGCCGTCCGGCGCGGAGCGGGGAGCCGTCCGGAAGCCTCCCCCTCTTCCCCGCGGACGAACCGCCGGCGAGCCCCGGGGCACCCGCCGCCGCGGCTCCGGCCCCCGCGCCGCGGCCGGTGGAGCGGCCGCAGCTCCTGCCGCCGCCGGCCGAGCTGCCCGCCGCCCCGCTCGCCGCCCGCGCCAAGGCCGCGGGTGGGAACCTCCTGGTGCTCGCCGCCGTGGTCGCCGTGCAGCTGCTCGGGGTCGAGCGGCTGGGCGCGACGCTGCGGGTGGCCGACTGGCCGGCCTATCTCGCCTTCCTGCTCGCCTTCTCGTTCCTCTACTCGGTGATCCCGCTCGCCTTCTGGGGGCAGACGCCGGGGATGGTCTGGGCGGGGATCGTGGCGCGCAACCTCGACGACGGCCCGCTCGCCTTCGGCCAGACCGCCCGGCGCTGGCTCGGCGGCCTGCTCTCCTGCGCGCTGCTCGGCCTGCCCGCGCTCGGCGCCCTGGGCGGCCGCTCGTTTGTCGACTGGCTGAGCGGCTCGCACACGCTCCGCGCCGCCCCGCTTCCCGCCGACGCGCCGCAGCCCGCCTAATCCGCTTCCGTTTCCCGCCGCAGCCAGATCGCCCCGGCGAGCGAGAGGTTCGCCGCGGCGGTGGCGGCCGCGAAGATGGGCAGCGCCGGGGCTCCCGGCCAGAGCGCCGCCGCGCCGCCGAGCTGGCAGAGGATGCCGGCCCGGCGCAGCGCCGGGAAGCTCAGGCCGCCGAGCAGGACGAGGCTGTGGCCGGAGAGGAGCAGCCAGAGCCCGGGCAGCGCCCCGGGCGCGTCGAGCCAGAGGAGGAGGGCGGAGAGGACGGCCCCGACGAAGGAGAGGTTCCCCTGGCCGCGCAGCACCCAGGAGGCGAGCGGGCCGGCGCGGGCGAGGACGCCGGCGCGCGCGAGGGCGGCGAGCTCGATGCCGCCGCCGGCGAGGACTCCCAGCGACCAGAGGAGGAGGACTCCCCGCGGCCCGAACCGGTGGGCGATCGCCGGGGTGGAGAGGGCGAGCGCGGGCAGGATTGCCGCCCAGCCGAGCCAGGGGAGGGGAGAGACGAGGTAGCGGCTGCCGGCAGCCTGGAACTCCCTCCGCACCCGCGCGAAGGCGGCCACGCTCTCCGGGGACGGCTCGGTCCCGAAGAGCGGCCGGTACTCCGAACCGTCGTCGTGGGGTTCGCTCACCGGCCGGGGCTCCGGTTCGCGCCGCCCACCCCGGCACTACTCCCGGTTCAGGAGCGCGCGCAGCGCCCGCACCCGGGCGAGGGCCCGCTGCTGGCGGGCGAACGCCTGGTCGTCGTCGAGACGCCGGGAGCGTACCGCGGCGAGCTCCCGCTCCACGGCGTCGGGGTCGATCGCTTCGGGCAGCCGCGCCTCCTCGGTGAGCAGGCGGAGCGTCTCGCCCTGCATCGTGGCGAAGCCGCCGTCGACGAAGAGGCGCTGGGTGCCGTCCGGCCCCTCGGCGCGCACGATTCCGATGCCGAGCTTGGCGACGAGCGGGGCGCGGTTCGGGAGCACGCCCATCTCCCCGTCGAAGGCGGGGAAGGCGACGAAGGTCGCCGGTCGGGAGAGGACCACCCGCTCCGGGGTGACGACTTCGAGCAGGAAGCTCGCGGCGTCGGCGGCCATCGTCGCGCCCTCAGCCCATCTTCTCGGCGCGCGCGGCGGCCTCTTCGATCGCGCCGACGTACATGAACGCCTGGTCGGGGAGGTGGTCCCACTTGCCGTCGCAGAGCTCCTCGAACGAGCGGATCGTGTCGTCGCGCTTGCAGTAGATCCCCGGGAAGCCGGTGAACTGCTCGGCGACGAAGAACGGCTGGGAGAGGAACCGCTCGATCTTGCGGGCCCGCCGCACGATCATCTTGTCCTCCTCGGAGAGCTCGTCGACCCCGAGGATGGCGATGATGTCCTGCAGGTCCTTGTACCGCTGGAGGATCTGCTGCACCCGGCGCGCCACCCGGTAGTGGCGCTCGCCCACGTACTCGGGCGCCACGATCCGGCTCGAGGAGGCGAGCGGGTCGACCGCCGGGTAGATCCCCTTCTCCGAGATCGAGCGCTCGAGGTTCACCGTCGAGTCGAGGTGGGTGAAGGCGTTGGCCGGCGCGGGGTCGGTGTAGTCGTCGGCGGGGACGTAGATCGCCTGGATCGAGGTCACCGCGCCGCGCGAGGTCGAGGTGATCCGCTCCTGCAGCTCGCCCATCTCGGTGGCGAGGGTGGGCTGGTAGCCGACCGCCGAGGGCATCCGGCCGAGCAGCGCCGAGACCTCCGAGCCGGCCTGCGTGAAGCGGAAGATGTTGTCGATGAAGAGGAGCGTGTCGGCGCCGGTCTGGTCGCGGAAGTGCTCGGCCATCGTGAGCGCCGAGAGCGCCACCCGCAGCCGGGCGCCGGGCGGCTCGTTCATCTGGCCGAAGACCATCACGGTCTGGTCGATGACCGACTTGCCGGTGTCGCCGATCTTCGCCTCCTGCATCTCGAGCCAGAGGTCGTTCCCCTCGCGGGTCCGCTCGCCGACGCCGGCGAAGCAGCTGTAGCCGGAGTGGAAGCGGGCGAGCCGGGCGATCAGCTCCTGGATGATGACCGTCTTGCCGACGCCGGCGCCGCCGAAGAGGCCGGCCTTGCCGCCGCGCACCAGCGGGCAGAGCAGGTCGATGACCTTGATCCCGGTCTCGAACAGCTCGGTCTTCGTCGAGAGCTCGGGCAGGCTCGGGGGCAGGCGGTGGATCGAGCGGCGCTCGGTCACGGTGACCGGCCCGCGGTCGTCGATCGGCTCGCCCACGAGGTTGAAGACCCGGCCGAGCGTCTCCGGGCCCACCGGCACCGAGACCGGGGCGCCGGTGTCGACGATCTCCTGGCCGCGGCGCAGGCCGTCGGTCGAACCGAGCGCGACGGCGCGGACGCGGCCGCCGCCGAGGTGCTGGGCAACCTCGCACCAGAGGACCTCGCGCTCGGTCTCGCCGAGCACCGTGCGCTCGACCTCGACACGCAGCGCGTTGTAGATCGCCGGCAGATTCTCTTCGGGGAACTGCGCGTCGAGGGTCGAACCGATGATCTGGGTGATCGTGCCGGTCTGGGCCTGTTCCATTGCTCTTCTCTCGTCGTTCGGATTCGCTCGGATTGCCACGGTACCTGGGCGCTCGCCGGTCAGGAGAGGGCGTTGGCGCCGCCGATGATGTCGAGCAGCTCCATGGTGATGTGGGTCTGGCGGGCGCGGTTGTACTGGCGGGTGATCGTGCGGATCATCTCCTCGGCCGCGTCGGTGGCCGCCTTCATCGCCACCATCCGGGCGCTCTGCTCGGAGATGGCGGCCTCCTGGAAGGCCTGGAAGAGGCGGATGCGCACCGTCGCCGGGAGCAGCTCGTCGAGCAGCTCCCGGGCGCCGGGGCGCAGCTCGTACTCCACCCCTTCGCCCGCCGCCGCCGTGGCGGGGGGGCGCAGCGGCAGGAGCGGCACCTGCTCCGGCCGCTGGAGGCCGGCGGAGTGGAAGCGCATGTGGACGACCTCGACGGCCGAGATCTCGCCGGCGAGGAAGCGCCGCATCAGCTCGGTGGCGAACGGCTCGACCTCCTCGTAGCGGGGGGTGTCGCCGAGATCGCCGTGCTGGGCGCGCATCGGCCGGCGCTGGAAGCGGAAGTAGCCGATCCCCTTCTTGCCGAAGACGTGCAGCTCGGTCGGCGTGCCGGCCGCGGCGAGCTCGTCGAGCCGCGCCGTCGCGGTGCGCAGGACGTGGGCGTTGTAGCCGCCGCACAGACCCCGGTTGCTGGTGAGGACCAGGACGGCCACCGGGGCGTCGCCGGCGGGGGTGGCGAGCAGCGGGTGCGAGGCCTCGCCGGTGCCCCGGGAGAGCTCGGCGACGAGCTCGGCGAGCCGCTCCACGTACGGCCGGGAGGCGGTCGCACGGCCGAAGGCGGCCTGGAAGCGCGCGGTGGCGATCAGCTGCATCGTGCGCGTGATCTTGCGGATGTTCTGGATCGCCTTGCGGCGCTTGACCAGCACGCGGCGGTTGGCCATCGGCTCTCACCCCCTCCCGTCGGCGCGGCCGGCGCTCAGGCGCCCTCGCTGCGCAGCCACTGCGCCTTGAACTCGTGCGCGGCCTTCTGGATCCGCTCGCCGAGCTCGGAGCCGAGCTCCTGCCGGTTTCGCAGCTCCTCGAGCAGCTCCGGATGGTGGTCGTGGAACTGCTTCAGCAGCGCAGCTTCGAACGGGAGGACGCGGGCCACCGGCAGGTCGTCGAGCACGCCCTGGCCGGCGAGGAAGATCGAGATCACCTGCTCGTAGACGTCGTACGGCTGATAGAGGGGCTGCTTGAGCAGCTCGACCATCCGCCGGCCGCGATCGAGCTGGCGCTGGGTGGCGGCGTCGACGTCGGTGCCGAGCTGCGAGAAGGCCTCGAGCGCGCGGAAGGCGGCGAGGTCGAGGCGCAGCGAGCCGGCGACCTTCTTCATCGCCTTGCGCTGCGCGTTGCCGCCGACGCGCGAGACCGAGATGCCGACGTTGATCGCGGGGCGGACCCCGGCGAAGAAGAGGTCGGGCTCGAGGTAGATCTGGCCGTCGGTGATCGAGATGACGTTGGTCGGAATGTAGGCCGAGACCTCGCCTTCGAGGGTCTCGATGATCGGCAGCGCGGTCATCGAGCCGCCGCTGTCGGGGAAGCGGTGGACGCGGTAGGCGTCCGGCTCGGCGAGCGAGGCCCGGAACGCCTCGGCCCGCTCGCGCCCCTGCGGACGGTGGTAGAGGCCGTCGGCGGCGTCGGGCCGCACCTCGGCCGGCGCCTCGAGGCCCTCGGGGTGGACGAGGGCGAGGGTGCGATCGCGGCTGTCGGCCGGAGCCGCGACCGGCACCACGCCGTACTCGTCGCGGAGCTTGACCGACCGCTCGAGGAGCCGGGAGTGGAGGTAGAAGACGTCGCCCGGATACGCCTCGCGGCCGGGCGGACGGCGCAGCAGGAGCGAGAGCTGCCGGTAGGCGGCGGCCTGCTTGGTCAGGTCGTCGTAGATGCAGAGCGTGGCCCGCCCCTCCCGGTACATGAAGTACTCGGCCATCGCGGCCCCGGCGTAGGGGGCGATGTACTGCAGCGGGGCGGGGTCGGAGGCCGCGGCCGAGACCACGATCGTGTAGTCCATCGCCCCCATCTCGCGCAGCTTCTCGACGAGGCCGACGACCGTCGACTCCTTCTGGCCGATGGCGACGTAGATGCAGACGACGTCGCCGCCGCGCTGGTTGATGATGGTGTCGATGGCGATCGCCGTCTTGCCGGTACGCCGGTCGCCGATGATCAGCTCGCGCTGGCCGCGGCCGATCGGGATCATCGCGTCGATCGCCTTGATGCCGGTCTGGAGCGGCTCGTTGACCGGCTGGCGCTGGGCGATGCCGGGCGCCTTCCACTCGAGCGGCCAGCGGTGGGGCGTCTCGATCACCCCGCGGCCGTCGAGCGGGCGGCCGAGCGGATCGACGACCCGGCCGACGAGCGCCTCGCCGCAGGGCACCGAGAGCAGCTCGCCGGTGCGGCGGACCTCGTCGCCCTCCTTGATCTCGAGGTAGTCGCCGAGGATGACGACGCCGACCGAGCTCTCCTCGAGGTTGAAGACCTGCCCCGAGGCGCCGTTGGCGAACTCCAGGCGTTCGCCGGCCATCGCGTTCGACAGGCCGTAGACGCGGGCGATGCCGTCACCGACCTCCAGCACCCGGCCCACCTCGCGCAGGTCGAGCTCGGAGCGGAAGGTGGCGATCTCCTGCGCGATGACCGAGCTGATCTCGTCGACTCTGAATCTCATGCCTTTACCTCAGGACGCCCGGCCACGGGCCAGGATGATCTCTTGGGACGTGCGTTGGGAGAGCTGGTCGCGAAGGCGATCGAGCTTGCTCCGGAGGCTGGTGTCGAACTTCCGGTCGTGTGCCCGCACCACGAGGCCGCCGAGCAGCCCGGGCTCGACCCGCTCGAGCAGGTGCGCCCGGTTGCCGGTGAGCCGTTCGGTGAGCGCGGAGATCTCGGCGCGCTGGGCGTCGGTGAGCGGAACGGCGCTCGCGACGTGGACGTCGAGGATGTGACGCTCCTCCTGGAGGAGCTTCCGGTACGCCTCGACGATCGCCGGGAAGAGGGCGAGGCGGCCGCGCGCGTTGAGCACCTGGAGGGTGTCGACGAACAGGTCGCTCGCCCGGTTCCGGAAGATCCGCTCGATCGCCTCCCGCCGCCGGTCCGGGTCGGAAAGCGGCGAGAAGAGCGCCTCGGCGAGCTCGGGCCGCTCGCGGCCGAAACGGGCGAGCTCCTGGAGCTCGGCGAGCAGCAGCTCGGACTCGCCGCGGGCCTCCGAGAGCCGGAGGAGGGCCTCCCCGTAGACCCTGGCGATCGCGCTCTGCTGGTCTTCGCCGGGCACGTCAGTTCTCGCTCCGGTCGATGGCGGCGATCGAGTCGGCGATCAGCCGCGCGTGGTCGGCGGCCGCGATCTCGCGGCCGAGGATGCGCTCGGCGACCGCCACCGCGAGCTGTCCCGCGTAGTCGTGGATCTCCCGCTTGGCGGTCTCGGTGGCCAGCGCCACCTCGCGCCGGGCCCGCTCGAGGGTCTGGCGCGCCTCGGTCTGCGCCTCCTCCTGGAGCTGGCGCCGCAGGCTCTCGCCGTCGCGCCGCGCCTTCTCGACGATCTCCGCCGCTTCGCTGCCGGCCGCCGCGAGGCGCTTCTCGTACTCGGCGAGCCGGGTCTCGGCGCTCTCGCGGTCCTGGCGGGCCTGCTCGAGCGAGCTGCGGATGAACTCCTCGCGGGCCTGCAGGCCGCGCAGCAGCGGCCCCCAGGCGTACTTGCCGAGGACCAGGACGACGAGCAGGAAGATCACCAGGGTCCAGATGGCGTTGCCCACGTCCCCGGCGAACGGATTGCTCCCGCCCTCCTCGGCCGCGACGAGCGGCGCGGCGAGCAGCAGGGCGGCGGCGAGCGAAAGGGTAGTCGGTCTCATGCCTCGAGCCTCGCGGAAGATCCCGCGTCCCCCCCGCGCGCGGGAGGGACGCGGGCGTGGGGGGATCAGAGGACTGCCAGGAGCCCGACGACGACCGCG
Source organism: Acidobacteriota bacterium (assembly GCA_012521815.1). Lineage (GTDB taxonomy): Bacteria > Acidobacteriota > Thermoanaerobaculia > Multivoradales > JAGPDF01 > JAAYLR01. The sequence goes on along the minus strand of JAAYLR010000115.1, from coordinate 6,522 downwards.
AAGAGGGTCGCGCCCTCGATCATCGCGGCGGTGATGATCATCGCGGTGTTGATCTCGCCGGCGACCTCGGGCTGCCGGGCCATCGCCTCCACCGCGGCGCTGCCGACCCGCGCGATGCCGCTGGCGCCGCCGATGATGATCAGCGCCGCGCCGATCGCGCCGCCGAGCTTCCGGGCGCCGTCGTCGGTGAGAATCGGGCCCCAGCCGTCGGCCGCGAACGCCGCGGGGGCGAACAGCAGGAAGCCCCCGAACAGGATCATGGTCAGCGCCACTCTGGACACGGTCTTGCGGTTCATGTGCTCTCCTTACCGTCGATTGTCTTGCTGCGCGGCCGGGCGGGGCCGGCCGCCGTCATCACGTTCGCCATCGCTGTCGTGCCTCACGGCCCGTGGGCCCCGCGCCGGTTCGGGCATGGCGAGATTCGGATCTCTCAATGGGCCCCCTCCGCCGCCGGGCCGGTCTCGTGGTCGTGATGGAAGACCACCGACATGCCGAGGAAGAGCGAGGAGAGGAAGGTGAAGATGAACGCCTGCAGGAAGGCGACGAAGATCTCGAGCATGGAGATCGCCACGCTGCCCAGGACGACCGGCACGCCCACCCCGAGCGCGCCCCAGGCGCCGTACGCGGCGCCGGCCGAGAGGATGAAGCCGAGGAGCACGGCGAGCAGGATGTGCCCGGCCATCATGTTGGCGAAGAGACGGATGGCGAGGGCGAAGATCTTGGCTGCGAGGCCGAGGAGCTCCACCGGCACGAGCAGCGGCGCGAGCCAGAGCGGCCCGGGGCAGAAGTGCGCCAGATAGTGGCGCCCGCCGAGGCGCAGGCCGTTGACGACCATCATCGCCATGGTCGACAGCGCGAGGGTGGCGGTGACCCAGATGTTGCCGGTGGCGGTGCCGCCGAGGTGGATCTTCGTGACGAGACCGCTGACCGCCGCGATCGGCAGCAGCCCGAGGAGGTTGACGGTCAGCACGAAGAAGAAGGCGCTCCAGAGGTACTTGATGAACCGGTCGGTGTACGGCCCGAGGGCGGGCGCGACGACCTGCGTGCGCAGGTACTGGCAGATCGCCTCGAAGAAGTTCGCCGGTCCGGTCGGCACCATGGAGTCGATCTGCCCGGGCCCCCGGCGGTGACGCACCCAGCGGGGGACGAAGAGCATCAGCAGGAGCCCGGCGACGATCAGCATCACGATCTGGTCGGAGAGGAGCGTGAGCTTGCCTTCCGGCGTGAGCAGCCCCGGTTCGACCGGCAGCTGCCGGATCGGGTGCGGAACGACGTGGGAGAGCGGGTTGCCGTCGGCCACGGGGTCAACCTCCCGGCTTCCCGGCAACGGTCAGCTGCCGGGCGGTGTACGTCGCCTCGGCGGCGAGCATGACGAGGTAGCTCAGGGCGATCCAGATCAGGACGGGGGCCTTCGGCAGGAGGCCGGAGAGCACGAGGACGAGAGTGAGGATCCCGACGAGGAGGAACCGCAGCACCATCGTCGCGAGCAGGGCCGAGGTCCGGGCGCCGTGACGCCACCGCACCACGAGCGGCAGCACGCCGACCCCGGTCGCGAAGAGGCTCACCCCGATCCCGGTCGCCATCGCGGCGACGCCCGGCCGCCCCGCCAGGCGGACGGTCGGCAGCAGGCCGAGGGCCGCCAGCAGCACCGCGGTGCCGCCGAGCAGGGCGAGCAGCCGGGCGTAGCACCGGGGGGTCAGGAGCGAACTGGCCATCATTCGCGGTCTTTCTCCTCCTGCTCTGCCTCGTGTGCCGCGCGCAGCGAGGCCTTGATCAGGTTGTACAGCCCCCCCACGAGCCCGAGCAGGGCGCCGATGAGCACCCCCCAGGGTTGCGAGCCCCGCTGGCGGTCCACCCACCAGCCGAGGAGGGCGAAGCCGCCGATCGCCGCCGCCAGCTCGAACCCGGCGTTGGCCAGGCGCAGCCAGGGAGCGCGCCGGTCCGGACGAGAGGGCATCGCAGAAGCCAGCATCCGCCGCCACGGATCGTGACCGCAGCCATGGCGGCAAGGGAGACAACGGAAGGCGGCACCCGCCGCCTCCAAGAGCGGAAGCATAACAGGGCGTTCGGCCGGGCGGAAGCCTCGGCCCGGGCGTGACCCTTGCCTTCGGGGGGCCGCCCCCCTGAGGATAGCGGGAACCGACGAGGAGCCTCCCCGATGAGCGATCAGCCCGGACTCAGCGATCTCCAGCAGCGGCTCGACCGCGTCGCCGAGGGCGGCGGGGAGGAGCGGATCCGCCGCCAGCACGAGGCGGGCAAGCTCACCGCGCGGGAGCGGGTCGAGCTGCTCCTCGATCCCGGCTCGTTCGTCGAGATCGACGCTCTCGTCACCCATCGCTGTACCGACTTCGGCATGGAGAAGCAGCAGTTTCCCGGGGACGGGGTCGTCTGCGGCTACGGCACGATCGACGGCCGTCTCGTCTACCTCTTCGCCCAGGACTTCACCATCTTCGGCGGCTCGCTCTCGGAGACCAACGCCCGGAAGATCTGCAAGGTGATGGATCTCGCGGTGGCCAACGGCGCCCCGATCATCGGCCTGAACGACTCGGGCGGCGCCCGGATCCAGGAGGGGGTGATGTCGCTCGCCGGCTATGCCGACATCTTCCTGCGCAACACCCTCACCTCCGGGGTGGTGCCGCAGATCAGCGCGATCATGGGCCCCTGCGCCGGCGGCGCGGTCTACTCGCCGGCGATCACCGACTTCGTCTTCATGGTCGAGGGGACGAGCTACATGTTCGTCACCGGCCCCGAGGTGATCCGGACCGTCACCCACGAGGAGGTGACCAAGGAGGAGCTCGGCGGCGCCGCCACCCATGCCACGAAGAGCGGGGTCTGCCACTTCACGGTCGCCAACGACGCCGCCTGCCTCGCCGGGATCCGCGACCTGCTCTCCTATCTGCCGAGCAACAACCTCGGGGATCCGCCGCCGGGCCCGGAGAACGACCCCCCGGAGCGGGAGGAGGCCTGGCTCGACGAGGTCGTGCCCGCCGACCCGAACCGCCCGTACGACATCAAGAAGCTCATCGGCGGGGTGATCGACGACGGCCGCTTCCTCGAGGTGCACGCCGCCTACGCCCGCAACCTCGTGGTCGGCTTCGCCCGCTTCGGCGGGCGGGCGGTCGGGATCGTCGCCAACCAGCCCGCCTACCTCGCCGGGGTGCTCGACATCGACGCCTCGCTCAAGGGGGCCCGCTTCGTGCGCTTCTGCGACGCCTTCAACCTCCCGCTGGTCGTCTTCGAGGACGTCCCCGGCTTCCTGCCCGGGACCCAGCAGGAGTTCGGCGGGATCATCAAGCACGGCGCCAAGCTCCTCTACGCCTTCGCCGAGGCGACGGTGCCGAAGATCACGGTCATCACCCGCAAGGCGTACGGCGGGGCGTACTGCGTGATGGCCTCCAAGCACATCCGCACCGACGTGAACCTCGCCTATCCGACCGCCGAGATCGCGGTGATGGGTCCGGAAGGGGCGGTCAACATCCTCTACAAGCGGGAGCTCGACGCCGCCGGCGACGGCGCCGCGGCGCTGCGGGCCGAGAAGGTCGCCGAGTACCGCGCGAAGTTCTCCAACCCCTACATCGCCGCCGAGCGGGGGTTCGTCGACGCCGTGATCCCGCCGCGCACCACCCGCGGGCAGATCATCCGCGCTCTCCGCCAGCTCGAGAGCAAGCGGGCCTCCACCCCGCCCAAGAAGCACGGCAACCTGCCGCTCTAGGCGGGCGCGCCCGGCCCGCGCCGACGGCACCGGTCCGGGGGCGGTTCGGGTTGGCGGATGCCCTCGCCGGGCGATAGAGTCGAGGGCCGGCCGCGGCGTCGGAGTGCCGGTCGGCCAAGGAGAAAGAGACGATGCGGGAGCGAGATCGAGCGCTGCGGCGCCGGCGCAAGCGGCGCGAGGAGCGCCTCAAGGAGCGGGCGGCGGTCGCCCGCGGCAAGGACGGCGCGGCCGCCGCCGAGAAGAAGCCGGCGGCGCGCAAGACGGCGAAGAAGGCCACCGCGGCCGAGGCGGGCGAGAAGAAGGCGCCCGCCAAGCGGCCGGCGAAGAGCGAGGCCGAAGCCCCGCCAGAGCCCCCCGCCGAAGGCTGAGGAGCATCGCGGCGATGCGCGTCGCCCTCGGCGCGGACCACGCCGGCTTCGAGCTGAAGGACCATCTCCTCACCTGGCTCGCCACGCGCGGGGTGGCGGGGCTCGACTGCGGGGTCCACGGCCCGGAATCGGTCGACTACCCGGATCAGGCGGCCGCGGTGGCGGCGCTGGTGAGCGCCGGCGAGGCCGATTTCGGCATCCTCGTCTGCGGCAGCGGGGTCGGCATGGCGATCGCCGCGAACAAGCTCCCCGGGGTGCGGGCCGCCCACTGCCACGAGCTCTTCGTGGCCCGGCTCGCCCGCGCCCACAACGACGCGAACGTGCTCACCCTCGGCGCCCGGGTGGTTGGTCGGGGTCTGGCCGAGGCGCTCGTCGAGGCGTTCCTCGACACCCCCTACGAAGCAGGCCGGCACGCGCGCCGGATCGAGAAGATCGGCGCCCTCGAACGCCCGGCCGGGAGAGACTGAAGATGCCGAGTTACCTGACCCTCGAAGCGAGTGACCCGGAAGTCGCGGCCGCGATCGGCCGGGAGCGCGGACGCCAGAACGACGGCCTGGAGCTGATCGCCTCGGAGAACTTCGTCAGCCGCGCGGTGATGGAGGCGGCCGGCAGCGTGCTCACGAACAAGTACGCCGAGGGGTATCCCGGGCGGCGCTACTACGGCGGCTGCGAGCACGTCGACGAGGTCGAGCGGCTCGCCATCGCGCGCGCCAAGGAGCTCTTCGGGGCCGAGCACGTCAACGTGCAGCCTCACTCCGGCACCAGCGCGAACATGGCGGTCTACTTCGCCTTCCTGCGCCCGGGCGACACGCTCATGGGGATGGATCTCTCCTGCGGGGGCCACCTCACCCACGGCCACCGGCTCTCCTACTCGGGGCGCGACTTCCCCGTCGTCGCCTACGGCGTCGACCGGGAGCGGGAGCGGATCGACTTCGACGAGGTGGCGCGGCTCGCCCGCGAGCACCGGCCGAAGCTGATCGTCTGCGGCGCCTCCGCCTACAGCCGGCAGATCGACTTCGCCGCCTTCCGCGCCGTGGCCGACGAGGTCGGAGCGCTCCTGATGGCCGACATGGCTCACATCGCCGGGCTCGTCGCCACCGGGCTCCACCCCTCGCCGGTGCCCCACTGCGACTTCGTCACGACCACGACCCACAAGACGCTGCGCGGCCCGCGCGGCGGGCTCGTCCTCTGCCGCGAGAAGTTCGCCAAGGAGATCGACCGCGCCGTCTTCCCCGGCATCCAGGGCGGGCCGCTCATGCACATCATCGCGGCCAAGGCGGTGGCGCTCGGCGAGGCCCTCTCCGGCGAGTTCAAGGCGTATCAGAAGCAGGTGGTGGCCAACGCCCGGCGGCTCGCCGAGCGGCTCGCGGGCCACGGCTTCCGGATCGTCTCGGGCGGCACCGACAACCACCTCTTCCTCGTCGACGTGGCGGCCCGGGGGCTGACCGGCAAGCTCGCCGAGAAGGCGCTCGACGAGGCGGGGATCACGGCGAACAAGAACACGATCCCGTTCGACGCCAACCCGCCGCTCGTCGCCTCGGGGATCCGGCTCGGCACGCCGGCGCTGACCACCCGCGGGATGGACGAGGCCGCGATGGACGAGGTCGGGGACCTGATCGCGGCGGCGCTCGCCGCCCCGGAGGACGCGGCGGCGCTCGCGGGGGTCAGGGAGCGGGTGGTGGCGCTCACGGCGCGGTTCCCGCTCTACGACCCGCTCTCATGAGCCCGTTCTCCCACCGCGACCCCCGCCGGGGAGGGCGGCTCGCCGCGGATTGGGCACCTGATTCCTGGCGGCGCCGCCCGGCCGCGCAGCAGCCCGAGTACGACGATCCGGCGGCGCTCGCGGCGGCGGTCGCCGAGCTGGCGCGGCTGCCGCCGCTCGTCACCTCCTGGGAGGTCGAGCTGCTCAAGGGGCAGCTCGCCGAGGCGGCAGCGGGGCAGCGCTTCCTCCTCCAGGGGGGCGACTGCGCCGAGAGCTTCGCCGACTGCACCTCCGCGACGATCGCCGCGAAGCTGAAGATCCTCCTGCAGATGAGCCTCGTGCTCGTCCACGGCAGCAAGCGGCGGGTGATCCGGGTGGGGCGGTTCGTGGGGCAGTACGCCAAGCCGCGCTCGCAGCCGGCCGAGGAGCGGGACGGACAGGTGCTGCCCGCCTACCGGGGCGACATCGTCAACCACCCCGAGTTCTCGCCCGAGAGCCGGCGGCCCGATCCGCAGCTCCTCCTGCGCGGCTACGAGCGCGCGGCGCTCACCCTCAACTTCGTCCGGGCGCTGATCGACGGCGGCTTCGCCGACCTCCATCACCCCGAGTACTGGCGGCTCGATTTCGCCCGCGACGCCCCGCTCGCGGCCGAGTATCAGCGCCGGGTCGCGGCGATCGCCGACTCGCTGCGCTTCATGGAGACGCTCGCCGGGCAGCGGCTCGGCGAGCTCGGGCGGATC
>JAAYLR010000114.1 GCA_012521815.1 Acidobacteriota bacterium | reverse complement strand
GCGCCGGCGAGCGAATCGCTCGCGCACATGCTGCAGCGGCTCGACCTCCGGCCGCCCCGCCTGCCGCTGATCTCGAACGCCACCGGCGACTTCTACCCGACGGGCGGCGACGAGGTGATCCCCGAGATGATCGAGCTGCTCGCGCGCCAGATCGCCGAGCCGGTCCGTTTCGTCGCCGGGCTCGAGCGGCTCTACGACGCCGGCGCCCGCCTCTTCGTCGAGGTCGGACCGAAGCGGGCGCTCCAGGGGTTCGTGGAGGACGTGCTCGGCGACCGCGAGGGGGTCCTTTCGCTGGCGACGAACCACCCGAAGCTCGGCGACGTCGCCTCGCTGAACCAGGCGCTCTGCGGCCTCTGGGCCGCCGGACGCGGCACGCCGCGCCCGGCGGCGCGGCCGGTGGAGATCGCCACCGTGCCGCCGCCGGTCGCCACGCCGGAGCCCCCGCCCGCACCGGCACCGGCGCCCCCGCCCGCGACGCCACCGGCACCCGTGGCGGCGAGCGCGCCACCGTTCGCCCCCCTCGCTCCCGCGGCGTTCGGCGTCGCGCAGAGCGACCGCTTCGCCGAGATCGGCCGCCTCGTCACCGAGGCGCTCGCCCGCGGCCTCGAGCTCGCGGGCGGCGCGGGGACGGCGGTGCATCCCGCCGCCGCGCCGGCCGAACCGACGGTGGTGGTCACCGGCGCCGCCTTCGGCCTCCCCGGCGCCGAGCGGGTCTTCGACGACGAGAACCTCGCGAAGATGCTGCGCGGCGATCTCTTCATCCGCCCGGTGCCGATGGAGCTGCGGCAGGCGATGGTCGACCGCCGCATCACCCGGCTCGTCAAGAGCGAGGCCGGCGGGCCGCGCTTCGAGACGATCGAGAGCCCGGAGGAGGTGATCAAGCTCGCGGCCCGCGCCGGCGACTTCGACCTCACCCGCGACTTCGGGATCCCGGCCGAGCGGGTCGAGGCGCTCGACCGCACCACGATGCTCGCGATGGGCGCCGGTCTCGACGCGCTGCGCGATGCCGGCCTGCCGCTCGTGCTGCGCTACAAGACCACGACCACCGGCGGCAGGCTCCCCGACCGCTGGGGGCTCGCCGACGAGCTGCGCGACGAGACCGGGGTCGTCTTCGGCTCCGCCTTCCCGGGCTACGACCGGCTCATCGGTCTGCTGGAGCGCTACCGCGCCGACCAGGAGCGCCGCGCCCGGCTCGCCGAGCTCGAAGCGCTCGCCGCCGGGGGCGCGCCCGACGCGCGGCTCACCGAACGGATCGCCGCCCTCCGCGCCGAGATCGAGGCGAACGCCTTCGCCTTCGACCGCCGCTACCTCTTCCAGGTGCTCGCGATGGGCCACTCGCAGTTCGCCGAGGCGATCGGTGCCCGCGGCCCGAACACCCAGGTCAACTCCGCCTGCGCGACCACGACCCAGGCGTTCGCCATCGCCCACGACTGGATCCGCACCGGGCGCTGCCGGCGGGTGGTGGTGATCGCCGCCGACGACATCACGAGCGACGCGCTCTTCCCCTGGTTTGCCTCGGGCTTCCTCGCCAGCGGCACCGCCGCCACCGACGCCCGCGTCGAGGACGCGGTGCTGCCGTTCGACCGGCGCCGCCACGGCCTCGTCATCGGGATGGGCGCCGCCGCGGTGGTGCTCGAAACCGCCGAGGCGGCGCGCGAGCGCGGCGTGGCACCGATCTGCGAGCTGCTCGGCACGGTGACCGCCAACAGCGCCTTCCACGGCAGCCGCCTCGACGTCAGCCACATCGTCGGCGTGATGGAACAGCTCGTCGCCGACGTGGAGCGGCGCTGGGGGCTCGACCGCCACGCGATGGCGCGCGAGCTCGTCTTCGTCTCCCACGAGACGTACACCCCGGCCCGCGGCGGCAGCGCCCAGGCCGAGGTCGAGGCGCTGCGCAAGGTTTTCGGCCCTTCGGCCGATTCCATCGTCGTCGCCAACACGAAGGGGTACACCGGCCACCCGATGGGGGTCGGCATCGAGGACGTCCTCGCGGTCAAGACGCTCGAGACCGGGATCGTCCCCCCGGTACCGAACCTCAAGGAGGTCGATCCCGATCTCGGGGTGCTCAACTTCTCCCGTGGCGGGCCGTACCCGATCCGCTACGCGCTCCGCCTCGGCGCCGGTTTCGGTTCGCAGATCAGCATGACCTTGATGCGCTGGGTGCCCACCCCGGGCGGCCACCACCAGGCGCCCGACCAGCTCGGCTTCACCTACCGTCTCCTCGACCGGCCCCGCTTCCACGACTGGCTCGCCCGGACCTCCGGCCAGCCGCGGCCGGAGCTCGAGGTCGTGCACCGCACGCTGCGCGTGACCGACCCGACCGCCGCCCGGCTCGGGAGCCGCAGCCCGCGCGAAAAGCAGCCCGAGAGCGTCCCCACGGCGCCGCCCGCGCCCGTGACGGCACCCGCCGCCGCGGCGGCCGCTCCCGCGGCGGCCCGTGACGCCGTGGCCGACGCCGTCCTCGCGCTGGTCGCGGAGAAGACCGGCTACCCGCCCGAGATGCTCGCTCTCGACCTCGACATGGAGGCCGACCTCGGCATCGACACCGTCAAGCAGGCCGAGCTCTTCGCCGCCATCCGCGAGCGGTACGGGATCGAGCGCGATCCGGACCTCAAGCTGCGCGACTTCCCGACCCTCGCCCACACGATCCGCTTCGTGCGCGAGCGCCGCCCCGACCTCGCCGCGGCCGCCGCCGCTGCCGCTCCCTCTCCTGCCGAGCCGCCAACGGTCGCGGCCTCGGCTCCGAAGAGCGGCGACGACGAGATCGCCACCGCCGTCCTGGCGCTCGTGTCGGAGAAGACCGGCTACCCACCCGAGATGCTCGCCCTCGACCTCGACATGGAGGCCGACCTCGGCATCGACACCGTCAAGCAGGCCGAGCTCTTCGCCGCCATCCGCGAGCGGTACGGGATCGAGCGCGACCCGAACCTCCAGCTCCGCGACTTCCCGACGCTCGCCCACACGATCCGCTTCGTGCATGAGCGCCGTCCCGACCTCGCCGCGGCCGTGGCCGTTGCCGCTCCCGCCGAGCCGCTCCCGGCCGCGGCACCGGCTCCGGAGGGTGGCGACGACGAGATCGCCACCGCCGTCCTGGCGCTCGTCTCGGAGAAGACCGGCTACCCGCCCGAGATGCTCGACCTCGATCTCGACATGGAGGCCGACCTCGGCATCGACACGGTCAAGCAGGCCGAGCTCTTCGCCGCTATCCGCGAGCGGTACGGGATCGAACGCGATCCGGACCTCAAGCTCCGCGACTTCCCGACCCTCGCCCACACGATCCGCTTCGTCCACGAGCGCCGTCCCGACCTCGCCCCGGCGGTCTCTTCCGGGAGCGAAACGGTGACTCCCGCGCCGGCCGTCCAGCCGCCTTCGCCGCAGCCCGCGCCGGCACCGGCGGCGCTCGCTTTCGACGACGAGCTCTGGGAGCGTTTCCCCCGGCGGGTGCCGGAGGCCGTCCTCCTGCCGCCCACCGCCGACTGCCGCCCCTCCGGGGCGCGGCTCGAGGCGGGCGACCGGGTGGTGGTGGTCGGCGACACCGACGGAGTCGCCCAGGCGCTCGCCGAGCGGCTCGCCGCGAGCGGCGTCGAGGTCCTGCCGGTGCCCGACCGGCCCACGGCCGAGGAGCTCGCCGGACGCCTCGCGGGCTGGGCCGCATCCGGCCCGGTGCGCGGCCTCTACTGGCTCCCCGGCCTCGACCCGGAGAGCGCCGTGGAGCGCACCGATCTCGCCGCCTGGCGGGAGGCGCTCCGCGGTCGCGTGAAGCTCTTTGCCGCCGCGCTCCGGGCGCTCTACGAACCGCTCGGCGCCCCCGGCGCCTTCGTGCTCGCCGCCACCCGTCTCGGCGGCCAGCACGGCTACGGCGAGACCGCCCCCGCGGGCGCTCTCGGCGGCGGCATCACCGGCCTCGCCAAGGCGTTCCGGCAGGAGCGTCCGGGGGCCCACGTGCGGGCGGTCGACTTCGCGCCCGACGCCCCCG
>JAAYLR010000113.1 GCA_012521815.1 Acidobacteriota bacterium | reverse complement strand
GGCCGCCGGCGGCCAAGGGCAAGTACATCCGCTCCGTGAGCATCTCCTCGACGATGGGGCCCGGAGTGAAGGTCGACGAGACGGCGCTGGTCGCCGCCGAGGCCTGAGGAGGGTTCGATGGCACTTTCTCGCCAACAGAAGGATGCGCTGCTCGCCGACTACGAGAGCGGCCTCGCTCTGACGCAGCACGCTTTCGTCCTCGGTTTCGAGGGGATCTCGGTGCCGCAGATCACCGAGCTGCGGGCGCGGGTGCGCGCGCTCGGCGGCCGTTACATCGTGGTGAAGAACACGCTCGCCCTGCGGGTGATCGGCGAGAAGCCGCTCGGCCAGCTCCGGGAGCAGTTCCAGGGGCCGACGGCGGTGGCCTTCACGAGCGGTGACCCGGTGGCGCTGGCCAAGGTGCTCACCGAGTTCGCGAAGGGCGCGCCGGCGATCCAGTTCAAGGGGGCCCTGCTCGAGGGGCGGGCGCTCGACGGCTCCGCGGTCCGCGACATCGCGAGCCTGCCGGGACGCACCGAGCTGATCGGCAAGCTGCTTTTCCTGCTGCAGGCGCCGGTGACCCGCTTCGTGCGCGTCCTCGCGGCGGTGCCGCAGCAGTTCGTCGCGGTGCTCGACCAGATTCGCATCCAGAAGGAAAAGCAGGGCTAGGCGCGCGCGCCGGCCCGATTTCGGAATCAGGAGAAGGAGAGAGAAGCAATGGCGATCGAGATCCAGGATTTCATCAAGCAGATCGACGAGATGTCGGTCCTCGAGCTCAACGGCCTCGTCAAGGCCCTCGAGGAGCATTACGGGGTGTCGGCCGCCGCCGCCGCCGTGCCGGTGGCCGTGGCCGGAGCGGCGGGCGCCGCCGCCGCGCCGGCCGAGGAGCAGACGGAGTTCGACGTCGTCCTCACCGCGATCGGCGACAAGAAGATCAACGTCATCAAGGTCGTTCGCGAGGTCACGAGTCTCGGTCTGAAGGAGGCCAAGGATCTCGTCGAGGGCGCGCCTCAGAAGGTCAAGGAGGCGGTTTCCAAGGCCGAGGCCGAGAAGATCAAGAAGCTGTTCGAAGAGGCTGGCGCGCAGGTCGAGATCAAGTAGGTTCGTCACGAGGCCAGTCGAGAGTGACCAGCGGAGAGCCGCTCCCGAAGGCGGCGCTCCGCGATCCACGAGGGGCACCGCCCCGGCGACACGCGCCGTAACCGGCGTGGCCGGGTCGGTGTCGCTTCGCGTCGTCGCGAAGAGCGAACGGTCGCCCCGGGCGGCCGCTCGTACGCAGTTGCACGCCCCCCTGCCGGGGAGAAGAGAGAGCGCCGGCCCATGAGCACCCCGAACCCCTTCGCCGCGCCTGAGCGCCGCAATTTCTCGCGGATCGATTCGGCCCTCCAGATCCCGAACCTGATCGACGTGCAGAAGCGTTCGTACGACCGCTTCCTGCAGATGAACCTGCTGCCCGAGGAGCGCGCCAATCAGGGGCTGCAGGCGGTCTTCACCGGGATCTTCCCGTTCGCCGATTTCCGCGAAACCTGCTCGCTCGACTTCGTCAAATACTCGATCGGCGACTGGCAGTGCAAGTGCGGCGAGCTCAAGGGGCTCGAATACCTTCGCATGACCTGCACCAACTGCGGGGCGAAGATCATGACCGAGCACCCGCACGAGGAGACGGTCACCTGCAGCCAGTGCGGCTACCTCAACAAGAACCGGGTGACCAAGTGCGACACCTGCGGCAACCCGGTCGACCTGCAGCTGCCGTTCACCCTCGCCGACGCGCAGGAGCGGGGGCAGACCTTCGCGGTGCCCCTCAAGGTCACCTTCCGGCTTTTCGTCTACGACAAGGATCCGGAGACCGGGGCGCGCATGATGCGCGACGCGAAGGAGGAGGAGGTCTACTTCGGCGAGATTCCGCTGATGACGGAGCACGGCACCTTCGTCATCAACGGCACGGAGCGGGTGATCGTCAGCCAGCTCCATCGCAGCCCGGGCGTCTTCTTCACCCGGGAGGGGGCGCGAACCTTCCTCGCCAAGGTGATCCCGTACCGCGGCTCCTGGGTCGAGTTCGAGTACGACCAGAAAGAGATCCTCTCGGTGCGGATCGACCGCAAGCGGAAGTTCCATGGCACGGTCTTCCTGCGCGCCCTGGGGCTGGAAAGCGACGAGAGGATCCTGCGCCAGTTCTACGCCGCGGTGCCGATGCAGCTGCGGGGCGAGGGGCGCTGCACGCTCAGCATCCCGCCGCAGGTGGTCGAGCGGGAACGGCTGCGGGATCGCCAGACCCGTGGCCGGCGCGACGCCTACGCGGTCTTCGCGGGGGTGATGCTCGGCAAGGACGCCGTGGCCCGGCTCGACGCGGGCGAGCTGGTCCCGGTCGAGGTCGGTCTCGGCGATCTCGAGGGCGCGCAGTTCATCGCCGACGTCGTCGATCTCGCGAGCGGCGAGGTGATCTTCGAGGCCAACGATCTCGTCCCCACCGACATCGAACAGCGCCTCGAGGGGCGCGAGCACACCGACCTCGAGCTGTTCTTCCCGGACTGGGATCTGTGCGGCGGCGTGCTCTCCAACACCTTGCGCAAGGATACCACCCGCAACGCCAAGGAGGCGCTCCTCGAGATCTACCGGCGGATGCGGCCCGGCGACCCGCCGACCCTCGAGAGCGCGCGTTCGCTCTTCTACGGGATGTTCTTCGATCCCAAGCGTTACGACTTCTCCCGCGTCGGCCGCTTCAAGTTCAACATCAAGCTCGACACCGACGTGCCCGTGGAGCAGAAGACGCTGTCGGAGAGCGACTTCTTCCGCGTCATCGAGTTCCTGCTGCGGCTGCACCGCGACATCGGCCGCGTGGACGACATCGACAACCTCGGCAACCGGCGCGTGCGCGCGGTGGGCGAGCTGCTGGAGAACCAGTTCCGGATCGGCCTCGTGCGGATGGAGCGGGCGATCAAGGAGAAGATGTCGGTGCATCAGGACATCGACTCCGCGATGCCCCACGACCTCATCAACTCGAAACCGGTGATCGCCGCGATCAAGGAGTTCTTCGGCTCCTCGCAGCTCTCGCAGTTCATGGACCAGACCAACCCGCTCTCGGAGGTCACCCACAAGCGCCGGCTCTCGGCGCTCGGACCGGGTGGCCTGTCGCGGGAGCGCGCGGGGTTCGAGGTCCGCGACGTGCATCCGACGCATTACGGCCGGATCTGCCCGATCGAGACTCCGGAAGGCCCGAACATCGGGCTGATCTCCTCGCTCGCCACCTACGCCCGGATCAACGAGTACGGCTTCATCGAGAGCCCGTACAAACGGGTGGAGAACGGCCGCGTGCTCGACCACTACCGGGTGGTCCGGGTGGGCGATGGCCGCTTCCGGCTCGGCCAGGTGGTGACCGGTGACGAGCTCACGGAGGAGAACCGGCGGCTCGCGAAGGCCGGCAAGCGGGAGGTCGGGGTCGAGAACTACGCCTTCTATCTCACCGCCTGGGAGGAGGAGAAGTACATCATCGCCCAGGCGAGCGCCGAGACCGACGACCGGGGTGTGCTCCGTGACGAGCGGGTCATCGCCCGCGCCGGCGGCGACTTCGTCACCGTCGAGCGGGATCGCGTCGACTACATGGACGTCAGCCCGAAGCAGCTGGTGTCGGTGGCCGCGGCGCTCGTGCCGTTCCTCGAGCACGACGACGCGAACCGCGCCCTGATGGGCTCGAACATGCAGCGCCAGGCGGTGCCGCTCGTCCGCTCGGAGGCCCCGATCGTCGGGACCGGCCTCGAGGGAACGGTGGCTCGCGACAGCGGCGCGGTGGTCCTCTGCAAGCGGGGGGGCGTGGTGGACGTGGTCGACGCCGAGCGGATCATCGTCCGCGTCGAGGGCGAGGACATCGAGACCGGCGAACAGAAGGAGTTCGGCGCCGACATCTACCAGCTCGTGAAGTTCCGGCGTTCGAACCAGAACACCTGCATCACCCAGCAGCCGGTGGTCCGGCAGGGGCAGCGGGTCCGCAAGGGCGACGTGCTCGCCGATGGCCCCTCGACCCACCGGGGCGAGCTGGCCCTGGGGCGCAACGTGCTGGTGGCGTTCATGCCGTGGCGCGGCTACAACTTCGAGGACGCCATCCTGGTCTCCGAGAAGCTCGTCCGCGACGACTACTTCACCTCGATCCACATCGAGGAGTTCGAGATCGAGGCGCGCGACACGAAGCTGGGTCCGGAGGAGATCACCCGGGACATCCCGAACGTCTCCGAGTCGGCGCTCATGGACCTGGACGAGAGCGGCGTCATCCGCATCGGCGCCACGGTGAAGGCCGGCGACATCCTCGTCGGCAAGGTGACGCCGAAGGGCGAGACGCAGCTCACCCCCGAGGAGAAGCTGCTGCGGGCGATCTTCGGCGAGAAGGCGGGCGACGTCCGCGACGCCAGCCTGAAGGTGCCGCCGGGGATCGAAGGCACCGTGGTGAGCGTGAAGATCTTCGCGCGCAAGGGCGTCGAGAAGGATCTGCGGCAGCTCGAGATCGAGGGGGAGGAGGTCGCGCGGCTCGAGAAGAACATGCGCGACGAGGTCCGGATCTTCACCGAGGAGCGGAACAAGAAGATCAACGACCTGCTCCTCGGCAAGGCGGTCACCGCGGCGGTCAGGAGCCGGACCGGCGAGAAGCTGCTGGAGAAGGGCGAGGCGCTGAGCCGTCCGGTGCTCGAGCGGCTCACGCGGCAGGAGATCCTGCGCCTGCCGCTCGCCGATCGCAAGCTGCTCGAGACCGTGGAGACGATCTATCGCCGGACCGACTCCCACATCGAGGTGCTCCACCGGGTCAAGGAGCAGCGCAGCGAGCAGCTGCAGAAGGGCGACGAGCTGCCCCCGGGCGTGATCAAGCTGGTGAAGGTCTTCGTCGCGATGAAGCGGAAGCTGCAGGTCGGCGACAAGATGGCCGGCCGGCACGGCAACAAGGGCGTGATCTCGCGGGTGCTTCCCGAGGAGGACATGCCGTACCTGCCCGACGGGACGCCGGTGGAGATCGTGCTCAACCCGCTCGGCGTGCCGAGCCGGATGAACGTCGGCCAGATCCTGGAGACCCACCTCGGCTGGGCCGGGATGCGGCTCGGGCAGTTCTACGCCACCCCCGTCTTCGACGGGGCCGAGGAGCGGGACACCGACCTGCTCATGGAGGCCGCCGGGCTCCCCCGGGACGGCAAGACGGTGCTCTACGACGGCCTCACCGGCGAGGCCTTCGAGCAGAAGGTGACGGTGGGCGCGATCTACATGCTCAAGCTCTCGCACCTGGTGGACGACAAGATCCACGCGCGTTCGATCGGCCCCTACTCGCTCATCACGCAGCAGCCGCTCGGCGGCAAGGCGCAGTTCGGCGGTCAGCGGTTCGGCGAGATGGAGGTCTGGGCGCTCGAGGCCTACGGCGCCGCCTACACCCTCCAGGAGCTGCTCACCGTCAAGAGCGACGACGTCGAGGGCCGCAGCCGGGTCTACGAGGCGATCGTCAAGGGTGAAGTGCCGGAAGACCCGGGTCTCCCGGAATCGTTCAACGTCCTCGTGCGTGAGCTGCAGAGCCTCTGCCTCGACGTCGAGCTCCTCAAGCTCTGAGTCCTTCGCCCGACATGCTAGGAGACACGCCAGTGCAACCGCTGCGATCGCAGGACAAGCCCCGCACCCTGAAGGAGTTCAACGCGATCAAGATCTCGATCGCGTCGCCCGAGAAGATCCGCGCGTGGAGCCAGGGCGAGGTGACGAAGGCGGAGACGATCAACTACCGCACCTTCAAGCCGGAGCGGGACGGTCTCTTCTGCGCCAAGATCTTCGGCCCGATCACCGACTGGGAGTGCATCTGCGGCAAGTACAAGCGCATGAAGCACCGCGGCGTCGTCTGCGACAAGTGCGGCGTCGAAGTCACCCGCTCCCGGGTGCGGCGGGAGCGGATGGGACACATCGAGCTCGCGAGCCCGGTCTCCCACGTCTGGTTCTTCAAGGGCCTGCCCAGCCGGATCGGGCATCTCCTCGACATCTCGCTGCGGGATCTCGAGCGGATCCTCTACTTCGAGAGCTACGTGGTGATCGATCCCGGCGAAAGCGGCCTGCCGGAGAAGAAGCTGCTGCGCGAGGAGGAATATCGCGAGCTGCGCGAGCAGCTGGGTCCGGACGCTTTCGTCGCGCGCATGGGCGCGGAGGCGATCAAGGAGCTGCTCCAGCGCATCGATCCCGACGAGCTCGCCGAGGAGCTGCGGGTGATCATGCGCACCGAGACCAGCCAGATCCGGCGGCTCAAGGCGGCCAAGCGGCTCAAGGTGGTGGACGCTTTCCGCCGCAGCGGCCACAAGCCGGAGTGGATGATCCTCGACGTCATCCCGGTCATCCCGCCGGAGCTGCGTCCGCTCGTGCCGCTCGATGGCGGCCGGTTCGCGACCAGCGACCTCAACGACCTCTACCGGCGGGTGATCAACCGCAACAACCGCCTGAAGAAGCTCCTCGAGCTGCACGCCCCCGACGTGATCGTGCGCAACGAGAAGCGGATGCTCCAGGAGGCGGTCGACGCGCTGTTCGACAACGGCCGGCGCGGCCGGGTGCTCAAGGGGACGAACAACCGCCCCCTGAAGTCGCTCTCCGACACCCTCAAGGGCAAGCAGGGCCGTTTCCGCCAGAACCTGCTCGGCAAGCGGGTCGACTACTCCGGCCGGTCGGTGATCGTGGTCGGCCCCGAGCTGCGGCTCAACGAGTGCGGCCTGCCGAAGAAGATGGCGCTCGAGCTCTTCAAGCCGTTCATCTACAACTGGCTCGAGGAGAGGGAGTACACCACCACCATCAAGGCCTCGAAGGAGATGGTCGAGCGGGAAGAGGACGTAGTCTGGGACGCCCTCGAAGAGGTCATCCGCGACCACCCCGTGCTCCTGAACCGCGCGCCGACCCTGCACCGGCTCGGCATCCAGGCCTTCCAGCCGAAGCTGATCGAAGGCAAGGCGATCCAGATCCATCCGCTCGTCTGCGCGGCGTTCAACGCCGACTTCGACGGCGACCAGATGGCGGTGCATGTCCCGCTCTCGCCGAAGGCCCAGGTCGAGGGGCAGGTGCTGATGCTTTCCGCGAAGAACATCCTCTCGCCCGCGCACGGCCGCCCGCTCACGGTGCCGAGCCAGGATCTCGTCCTCGGCGGCTATTACCTGACGATGGCGAAGAAGGGCGCGCGGGGCGAGGGGAAGGTCTTCCCCGACTTCGAATCGGTGCTCCTCGCCGCGCAGGAGGGGATCGTCGAGACCCATACCCCCATCCGGGTGCGTTACACCGGCGAGCTCATCAACCTCGAGCAGCAGAGCGACAACCAGAGCGTGGTGCGCGCCGAGAGCGTGCCGTGCGTGCGCACCCTCATCGAGACGACCGTCGGCCGCGTGATCCTCAACATGCACCTGCCGGCAGAGATGCCGTTCGTCAACGGCCTGCTCAAGAAGCGGGGGCTGCAGGATCTCGTGCAGTACTGCTACATCCACTTCGGCAACGACGCGACGGTGCGGATGCTCGACGAGCTCAAGGAGATCTCGTTCACCTACGCGACCCGCGCGGGTATCTCGATCGGCATCGAGGACATGGTGATCCCGGCCCGGAAACCGGAGCTGATCGAGAGCGCGCACCAGGACGTGCTCGAGATCGAGCGCCAGCGCAGCGCCGGCGTGATCACCGTGGGCGAACGGCACAACAAGATCATCGACATCTGGCACCGGGTCACCGAGCGGGTCTCGGAGGAGATGTTCCGGGAGATGCGGCAGGTCGAGGAGGAGCGGGGCGAGTTCAACCCGATCAACCTGATGGCCGACTCCGGCGCCCGGGGCTCGCGGGAGCAGGTGCGGCAGCTCGCCGGCATGCGCGGCCTGATGTCCAAGCCGTCGGGCGAGGTCATCGAGCAGCCGATCACCGCGAACTTCCGCGAAGGGCTCTCGGTGCTGCAGTACTTCATCTCGACCCACGGCGCCCGCAAGGGCCTCGCGGACACCGCGCTCAAGACCGCCGACTCCGGCTATCTCACCCGCCGGCTCGTCGACGTGGCGCAGGACGTCATCGTCACGGAAGAGGACTGCGGCACGATCTCCGGCATCAACGTCACCGCGATCATGGAGGGCGGAGAGATCCTCGAGGCCCTGCGGGACCGGATCGTCGGGCGGGTGAGCCAGGACGACGTCTACGACCCGATGACCGGGGAGATCCTCGTCGAGATCGGACAGGAGATCACCGAGGAGATCGCGAACGCCATCCAGGAAGCGGGCGTGGAGCGCGTCAAGATCCGCTCCGGCCTCACCTGCGAGACCCGGCGCGGCATCTGCGTGGCCTGCTACGGCCGCAACCTGGCCACCGGCCGGCGGGTGGAGATCGGCGAGGCGGTCGGCGTGATCGCGGCGCAGTCGATCGGCGAGCCCGGCACCCAGCTGACGATGCGTACCTTCCACTACGGCGGCGCGGCGAGCCGGGTCTCCGAGCAGTCGAAGCACGTGGCGCACAACGGCGGCGAGGTGAAGTTCCTCGGCGTCTCGACGGTGGCGAGCCAGCGCGGTGACCTGGTGGTCGTCAACCGCAACGGCAAGCTGGTGATCGTGGATCAGAAGGGACGCGAGCGCGAGCGCTATGCGCTCGCCTACGGCAGCCGGCTCCGGGTGCGCGAGGGGGACGTGGTCGAACCGGGCACGGAGCTGGTGGAGTGGGATCCGTTCACCTCCGCCGTCCTCTCGGAGATCGCCGGCCGGATCGAATACCGGGACATCGTCGAGGGCGAGAACCTGCGCGAGGAGACCGACAAGGTGACCGGCCTCTCGCAGCGGATCGTCATCGAGGCCTCCGCCAACGAGAAGCGGATTCCCGCGATCGTGGTGCGCGACGACTCCGGTCCGGTGCCGGTGGAACGCCGCTACATGTTGCCGGCGGGCTCGCACCTGGTGGTCACCGAGGGCAGCCAGGTCCACCCCGGCGACGTCCTGGTGAAGATTCCGCGCGAGTCCACCAAGACCAAGGACATCACCGGCGGTCTGCCGCGCGTGGTGGAGCTCTTCGAGGCCCGCAGCCCCAAGGAGCCGGCGATGATCACCAGGACCGACGGCGTCGTGCGGCTGGGCGAGATCCACAAGGGGATGCGCAAGGTGACGGTCGAGAGCGATGCCGGCGAGGTGTGGGAGTACGACCTCCCGCGCTCGGTGCACGTGAACGTGCAGGACGGCGAGCGGGTTCGCGCCGGCGACCCGCTCATCGACGGCCCGATCAACCCGCACGACATGCTGCACGTGCTCGGCAAAGAACATCTCGAGCGCTACCTGGTCGACAAGATCCAGGAGGTCTACCGGTCGCAGAGCGTGGCGATCAACGACAAGCACATCGAGGTGATCGTCCGGCAGATGTTGCGTTCCGTGAAGGTCGAATCGGTCGGGGACACCGACTTCCTGATCGACGAGCAGGTGGACAAGTCGCGGTTCGACGAGGAGAACGAGCGGGTGCAAGCCGCCGGCGGGCAGCCGGCGGTCAGCCGCCCGGTCCTGCTCGGGATCACGAAGGCATCGCTCTCGACCGATAGCTTCTTCTCGGCGGCGAGCTTCCAGGAGACGACGCGGGTGCTCACCGAGGCGGCGATCGCCGGCAAGGTCGACTATCTGCGGGGGCTGAAGGAGAACGTGATCATCGGCCGCCTCATCCCGGCGGGCACCGGCATGGCCCAGTATCACGACTTCCATCTCGCCGAGGCGGTGCCGGCCGTCGAGCCCGAGGAGCCGCAGGATTATTTCTTCGAGTTCGGAGAGGGAGACGACGAGCTGCCCCGGCTGCCGCTCGACGTCCTGGAAGGGGATCTCGACTGACCCCCGGAGCGCCGTCCGGAGAGCCGGGCCTTGACCCGGCCGGCGGCGCTCTGGTATGTTCCGTGGTCCGCGTGGAGGCCCCGATCAGGGGTCATGCCGCTGGCCGAGATCAAGGAGGCCGGCCCCGGTGGATTCCGACCGGGTCCCGGCCGTTTCGCCCGCTACGGTGGCTCCAGGCCGGCCGATGGTGGCGGGGAGAAGGAGAGTTTCGGAATGCCGACGATTCACCAGCTGGTGCGGCACCGCCGGCAACGGCAGGTATCGAAGACGAAGAGCCCGGCGCTCCAGTCGGCGCCCCAGCGCCGCGGCGTCTGCGTGCGCGTCTACACCCAGACGCCGAAGAAGCCGAACTCCGCGCTGCGCAAGGTGGCCCGGGTGCGGCTGACGAACGGCATCGAGGTGACGACCTACATTCCGGGTGTCGGCCACAACCTGCAGGAGCACTCGATCGTCCTCATCCGCGGCGGCCGCGTGAAGGATCTGCCGGGGGTCCGGTACCACGTGATCCGCGGGACCCTGGACTCGGTGGGCGTGCAGAACCGCCGCCAGGGGCGTTCCAAGTACGGCGCCAAGCGCCCCAAGTCGTGATCCGAGAGAGGTCCCTGAGTCATGCCGCGGCGTAGAGAGGTCCCCAAGCGCGAAGTGCTGCCCGATCCCGTCTACGGGCTGCAGCTGGTCAGCAAGTTCGTGAACGTCCTCATGCGGGAGGGCAAGAAGTCGACGGCCGAGCGCATCTTCTACGGCGCGATGGACGTGATTCGCGACCGCAGCCAGGACGATCCGATCAAGGTGTTCAAGCGGGCGGTCGAGAACGTGAAGCCCGCGGTCGAGGTGAAGTCGCGCCGGGTCGGCGGCTCGACCTATCAGGTCCCGATCGAGGTCAACCCGACTCGCAAGCTCGCCCTGTCGATCCGCTGGCTCATCGCCAGCGCCTCGAGCCGGGGCGAGAAGACGATGCGGTTGAAGCTCGCCGGGGAGTTCATGGACGCAGCGGAGAATCGCGGTGCGGCGATCAAGAAGAAGGAAGACACGCACCGCATGGCCGACGCCAACAAGGCGTTCGCCCATTATCGCTGGTAGCGGTCGAGGCGGCGCGGCGTCACCCCTTGGCGCCTCGTATGCCGCCTACGGACGGGAAAGGTGAGAGGAGCGCTCGCGAGGCGCTCGGAGTCATGGCACGGCAAGTACCGCTGGCGCGGACGCGCAACATCGGCATCATGGCCCATATCGATGCCGGTAAGACGACGACCACCGAGCGGATCCTCTTCTACACGGGGGTCAACTACAAGCTCGGGGAAGTCCACCAGGGCACGGCGACGATGGACTGGATGCCGCAGGAGCAGGAGCGGGGCATCACCATCACCGCGGCGGCGACGACCTGCTTCTGGCGCGACTTCCGCATCAACATCATCGACACCCCGGGGCACGTCGACTTCACCGTCGAGGTCGAGCGCTCGCTGCGGGTCCTCGACGGTGCGGTCGCGGTCTTCGACGCGGTGGCGGGCGTGGAGCCCCAGACCGAGACGGTCTGGCGGCAGGCCGACCGGTATCACGTGCCCCGGATCGCGTTCGTGAACAAGATGGACCGGGTCGGCGCCGATTTCGAGCGCTGCGTCTCGATGATGCGCTCGCGGCTCGACGCGTCGCCGGTGGTCATGCAGCTCCCCTGGGGGCGCGAGGACTCGTTCGTCGGCGTCCTCGATCTGGTGCGCATGCAGGGGCTCCTCTACCGGGACGAGACGAAGGGCGCGGGCTTCGAGATCGTGGAGATGCCTGCGGAGCACCGGGAGCGGGCGCTCGAGATGCGCGAGAAGATGGTCGAGGTGATCGCCGAGACCGACGACGAGTTGCTGGAGAAGTACCTCTCGGGCGACGAGATCAGCGAGGCGGAGCTGAAGGGCGCGCTCCGCCGGGCGACGATCGCCAACCGTCTCCAGCCGGTCTTCTGCGGCAGCGCCTTCAAGAACAAGGGGGTCCAGCCGCTCCTCGACGCCGTGGTCGACTATCTGCCGTCGCCGGAGGACATCCCGCCGGTCCGGGGCCTCGACGCGGTGACGGAGCGCTCCGTGGAGCGGGCGCCCTCGGACGACGAGCCGTTCGCCGCGCTCATCTTCAAGATCATGACCGACCCCTTCATCGGCCAGCTCGCCTACTTCCGGGTCTACTCCGGGAAGCTCGCTGCGGGCACCTCGGTGATCAACACCACGCGGGACTCCCGGGAGCGGATCGGGCGGCTGCTGCGGATGCACGCCAACAAGCGCGAGGAGGTCGAAGAGGTCGCCGCCGGCGACATCGCGGCGGCGGTGGGCCTGAAGGGCGTCACCACCGGCGACACCATCTGCGATCCGGCGCACAAGATCGTGCTCGAGGCGATGAGCTTCCCGGAGCCGGTGATCTCGGTCTCGATCGAGCCGAAGACGAAGGTCGACCAGGAGAAGCTCGGCGTCGCGCTGGCGAAGCTGATGCAGGAAGACCCCACCTTCAAGGTCCACACCGATCCGGACACCGGTCAGACCCTGATCTCGGGGATGGGCGAGTTGCACCTCGAGATCATCACCGACCGGCTGGTGCGGGAGTTCCACGTGGGGGCCAACGTCGGCACTCCGCAGGTGGCATACAAGGAAGCGCTCACCGCGGAGGCCGCCGGCGAGGGCCGTTTCGTGCGGCAGACCGGCGGCCGCGGCCAGTACGGCCACGTCAAGATCCGTCTGCGGCCGACCGTCGAGGCCGACTTCGTCTTCCACAACGAGATCGTCGGCGGGGCCATTCCGAAGGAGTTCGTCAAGCCGATCGAGCAGGGCATCCGCGAGGCGATGGAGACCGGTCCGCTCGCGGGCTTCCCGCTCTCGGGCGTGGAGGTCGAGCTCTACGATGGCAGCTTCCACGAGGTGGACTCCTCGGAGATCGCCTTCAAGATCGCCGGCTCGATGGCTTTCCAGGACGCCGCGAAGAAGGCGCGCCCGGCGCTGCTGGAGCCGGTGATGGCGGTGGAAGTGGTCACGCCCGAGGAGTACATGGGCGAGATCATCGGCGACCTCACGGCTCGCCGCGGCCGGGTGCAGCACATGGAGCCGCGGGGCACCGTGCAGGTGATCAACGCCCGCGTCCCGCTCTCCGAGATGTTCGGATACGCCACGGACGTGCGCTCGCTGTCCCAGGGGCGGGCGAGCTACACGATGCAGTTTGCAGCCTACGAGCAGGCGCCGCGGAGCGTCAGCGAGGAAGTGGTCGCCAGGGCGGCCGGTTGAGATCGTCCCGGAACCGAGGAAACCAGAAGGGAAGCGCGGAGAGAGATCATGGGGAAGGAAAAGTTCGATCGTTCGAAGCCGCACGTGAACGTGGGGACGATTGGTCACGTGGACCACGGGAAGACGACGCTGACGGCGGCGATGACGAAGGTGGCGGCGGACCGTGGTTGGGCGAAGTTCGTG
>JAAYLR010000112.1 GCA_012521815.1 Acidobacteriota bacterium | reverse complement strand
CGTCGCCCACCACCTCAGGGCTGGCGGCGACCTGTTCGCGGCGGTTCGGGCGGCGGCCGCCGAGCTCACCGGGATGTACGCCTTCGCCGTGATCGCCCGCGGCGGCGCCGAGGAGATCGTCGCCGCCCGCAGCGGCCCGCCGCTCGTGCTCGCGACCGGCGAGGGGGAGGGGTTCCTCGCCTCCGACCCGGCGGCGCTGCTCGCCCACACCCGCGACGTGGTCTTCCTCGAGAACGGCGACGTGGCCCGGCTCACCCGCTCCGGAATCGAGCTCCGCGACCGCGCCGGCGCCGCCGTCACGCGCCCCGTCCACCATCTCGACTGGGATCCGGTGCAGGCCGACAAGGGCGGCTACAAGCATTACATGCTCAAGGAGATCCACGAGCAGCCGCAGGCCGTGCAGGACTCGTTCGCCGGCCGGGTCGACTTCGCGAGCGGCACCGTGAGCTTCGACGCCCTGGACCTCCCCGACGAGCTCGTCGCCCGCCTCACCGGCCTGCACCTGCTCGGCTGCGGCACCTCCTGGCACGCGGCGCACGTGGGGCAGTTCCTGATCGAGGAGCTCGCCCGGCTGCCGGTGACGGTCGACTACGCCTCGGAGTACCGGTACCGGGATCCGATCGTCGACTCCACGGTCCTCGCGATCGGCATCTCGCAGTCGGGCGAGACCGCCGACACCCTCTCGGCGATGGAGGCGGCGCGCGAGCGGGGGGCCTTCCTCGCGACGATCTGCAACGCCCCCGGCAGCCAGATGACGCGGCTCGCCGACGGGGTGATCTCCACCCAGGCCGGCCCCGAGATCGGCGTCGCCTCGACCAAGGCGTTCACCACCCAGCTCGTGGCGCTCTACCTGCTCGCCCTCCATCTGCGCCAGCGGCGGGGGCTGCCGGTCGGGGCCGAGCTGCTCGCCCCGCTCGCCCACCTGCCGGCGGCCCTGGCCGAGACGCTCACTCTCGAGGCCGAGACCGAGCGGCTCGCGCGGCGCTTCCACGAGGCGAAGGACTTCCTCTACCTCGGCCGCGGCCTCAACTACCCGGTGGCGCTCGAGGGGGCCCTGAAGCTCAAGGAGATCTCCTACATCCACGCCGAGGGATACCCGGCCGGCGAGCTCAAGCACGGGCCGATCGCGCTCATCGACCGGCAGCTGCCGGTGCTCGCGATCGCCACCGGCCAGCGGGTCTTCGAAAAGGTCCGGAGCAACCTCCAGGAGGTCAAGGCGCGCGACGGGATCACCCTCGTGGTCACCGACCGCGACCCGGCCGAGTTCGCCGGGGTGGCCGACCACGTCCTGCGGGTGCCCGACGTCGGCGAACACCTGCAGCCGGTCGTCAACGTCGTCCCGCTCCAGCTCCTCGCCTACCAGATCGGCGTCCGCCGCGGCTGCGACGTCGACCAGCCCCGCAACCTCGCCAAGAGCGTGACGGTGGAGTAGGGGCTGAGTCCCCCCCTCTCTCGGGAGAACCGTCGCTCGACGATTTTCACGTAAAACCGTGCTACACTGCTTTCCGTGGGGACCGGGACGATGAAGAGCAACATCACACTGGCGCTCGACGAGGAGCTGGTGCGGGAGGCCAAGGTGCTGGCGGCGCGGCGCGGGGCGTCGGTGAGCCGCCTGCTGGCCGAACGGCTGGAGGAGCTGATCCGCGAGGAGCGCGGCTACGAGCGGGCGCGCCGCCGGGCCGAGGCGCGGCTGGCGGCCGGCTGGGACCTGGGATGGACACCCCCCGCCTCCCGCGACGAGCTCCATGAGCGGTAGGGCGTTCGTCGACACCAACGTCCTCGTCTACGCCCACGACCGGGGCGCCGGGGAGAAGAACGCGCGGGCCCGGGAGCTCGTGAAGCGGCTCTGGCGGGAGCGGATCGGCGTCGTGAGCACGCAGGTGCTCCAGGAGCTCTACGTGAACGTGCGCCGCAAGGCATCCGCGCCGATCTCGGCGCCCGAGGCGCGCGCGCTCGTCGAGGACTACCTGGCCTGGCCGCTGGTGGTCAACGACGGAGCCACGATCCTGCAGGCAGTCGCGATCGAAGAGCGGTTCGGCCTCTCGTTCTGGGATGCGCTCGTCGTCGCCTCCGCCCAGGAGGCGGGCGTCGAGGTCCTCTGGTCGGAGGATCTCAACGACGGCCAGGCCTACGGCTCGGTGGTGGTGCGCAACCCCTTCCGCGACTAGCGGCCCGGGGCGCCAACCTCCTTCTCGCACCCGTTACGGTTGCTCCCGCCCACCCCATCGGGGAGACTTCGCCCATGCGCCGCGGCACCCCCATCGACTTCGCCCGTGAGCTGAACGAGGAGCAGCTCGCCGCCGTGACCCACGGCGAGGGGCCGCAGCTGGTGCTCGCGGGCGCCGGTTCGGGCAAGACGCGGGTGATCACCTACCGCGTCGCCTGGCTGGTCGCGGAGCGCGGCGTGGCTCCCGACGCGATCACCGCCGTGACCTTCACGAACAAGGCGGCGGGCGAAATGCGGGAGCGCACCGAGGCGCTCCTCGGCCGCTTCCCGCTGCCGGTCTTCCTCGGCACCTTCCACCGCTTCGCGCTCCGCCTCCTGCGCCGGTACGGGGAGCGGCTCGGTCTCGCGCGCGACTTCGCGATCCTCGACACCGACGACCAGCAGAAGCTCGTCCGGCAGGCGCTCCTGGCCGAGGGGCTCGCCGAGACCTCGTTCCCGCCGCGCTCGGTGCTCGCGGCGATCAGCGGCGCGAAGAACCGGCTCGTCGGTCCCGAGGCGTACGAACGGGAGGCGCGCGATTTCTACTCGCAGCGGATCGCGCGCGTCTACCACCGGTACCAGGCGCTGCTCGCGGCCGCCGCCGGCATCGACTTCGACGACATGCTCGCGCTCGCGGTCCGGCTCCTCGACGCGCACCCGGAGATCGCCGCCCGGGTGCGGCGCGGCGCCGAGCACCTCCTCGTCGACGAGTTCCAGGACACGAACCACGCCCAGCTGCGGCTGGTCACCGCGCTCGTGCCCCCGGGCGGCAACCTCACCGCGGTGGGCGACGAGGACCAGGGGATCTACCGGTGGCGCGGCGCCGATCTCGACAACATCCTCGACTTCGAGCGGCACTTCCCCGGCGCCACGGTGCGCAAGCTGGAGCGCAACTACCGCTCCACCGCCACGATCCTCGCGGCCGCCAACGCGGTCGTCTCGCAGAACCGGAACCGTCGCGGCAAGCGGCTCTGGACCGACGCCGGACCCGGCGCCCCGATCACCCTCTACCGCGCCGCCGACGAGGGGGACGAGGCCCGCTGGGTGACCCGCACGCTGCGTGCTCTCGCCGCCGAACACCGCCTCTCCGACCTCGCCGTGCTGGTGCGCACCAACGCCCAGACCCGCGCCTTCGAGGACGAGTTCTTCCAGCAGCAGGTCCCCTACACGCTCGTCGGCGGGGTGCGTTTCTACGAGCGGGCCGAGATCAAGGACCTCGTCGCCTACCTGCGCCTGCTGCGCAACCCGCGCGACGGCTTCTCTCTCGCCCGGATCCTCAACCAGCCGCCGCGCGGGATCGGCAAGGCGACCCAGGAGCTGCTCGAGCGGGAGGCGGCGAGCCGGGGCGTGCCGGCCTGGGATCTCCTCGCCACCGACGATCTCGGGGCGTTTCCGGCGCGCGCGGCGCAGGCGCTGCGCGCCTTCCGTGCGCTCATCGGCGAGCTCACGGAGGCCGCCGCCGAGCTGCCGCTGCCGGCGCTGCTCGACCGCCTGCTCAGCGCGACCCGGTACGCCGAGCTCTACCAGCGGCCGGACGCGGAGGACGAGGCGCGGCTCGAGAACATCCGCGAGTTCCTCTCCGCGGCGCAGGCGTTCACCGAGAGCCGGAGCTGGGGGCCGGAGGCGGAGGAGGAGCTGCTCACCGCCTTCCTCGACCACGTCTCGCTCGTCTCGGACGTCGACCAGTGGGCGCCCGAGCGGGGGGTGACGCTGATGACCCTCCACAGCGCCAAGGGGCTCGAGTTCCCGGCGGTGGTGGTCGCCGGGCTCGAAGAGGGCCTGCTGCCGCACTACAACACCCAGGGGCGCCCCGAGGACGTCGAGGAGGAGCGCCGGCTCCTCTACGTGGGGATGACCCGCGCCCGCCGGCGCCTCCTGCTCACCACCTGCCGCCGGCGGCGGATCGCCGGCCGCTATCAGGATCAGACCGAATCGCCGTTCCTCGCCGAGCTGCCCGAGGAGCTGCTGGAGGTCGAGGAGAGCCGGTCGCTCTACGCGGGGGAGCGGGTGCGCGGCGTCTACGACTTCTTCGGCCGCCCGCCCGCCGAGGGGTTCGCCGAGGAGCCGTCGCTGCGGTCCGGGGTGCGGCGCGGCGCCCGGGTGCGGCACCCCTCGCTCGGCACCGGCACGGTGCTCGCCCTCGAAGGGGAGGGGGAGGCGCTCAAGATCACGGTCTTCTTCGAGCGCGCGGGCAAGCG
>JAAYLR010000111.1 GCA_012521815.1 Acidobacteriota bacterium | reverse complement strand
ATCGCCGAGGCGGGCGGGGTTTCCATCGTCTCCGGTCGCATCCGGGGGAGTCGATCAGGATTCGGCCGCCGGGGCAAGCTCTCCGGACGTGGCGAGCCCGGCGGGAAACGGGGGAGAATGGCGACCGTGATCGTCGAGGGCGTCGAAGGGATCGCTGCCGCCTGCCGTCTCTGGGCTGGTCCCGGCCGGCTGGCACCGCCGTCCGTGCTCGCCGGCGAGCTGCTCGCGGCGGTCGGCTATGGGGAGGGCGAGCTGCCTCCGGATGCGGGGGTCGCGGTCGCGGTGCCGAATGCCGTGCTCGGCGGCGAACCGTGGCTCGAGCTCTGGCCGGCCGCCTCGCCGCCCGTCACCGGCCGCGCCGGGCCGCTCGCCTACGCACACGACGGCCGCCTCCTCTTCGGTACCGGCCGCCTGCCGATCGCCGGCGGGGCGGAACCGGCGGCGCACGCTCTCTTCTCCGGGCTGCTCGCGCTGGCCGCCGCGCACGGCTACCCGCACCTGCTGCGGGTCTGGAACTACCTGCCCGGGATCAACGAAGAGCGCGATGGGCTCGAGGTCTACCGGAGCTTCAACCTCGGGCGGGCGCGGGCGTGGGTGAGCCATTACGGCCTCGCGGCCGAGCGGCGCTTCTGCGCCTCCTCGGCGGTCGGCGCGCCGGGCGAGGAGCTGCTCGTCTGCTTCCTCGCCGCCCGCGCACCGGGGCGGCACGTCGAAAACCCCCGGCAGCTCGCGGCCTGGCGGTATCCACCCCGCTACGGACCGGTCGGCCCGTCGTTCTCCCGTCTCACGGTCGCGCCGCCCGGGCTCGGACCCTGCTGCTTCCTCTCGGGGACCGCGAGCGTGGTCGGCCACGCGACCCGCCACGCCGGCGATCCGGTGGCCCAGCTCGCCGAGACCCGGGAGAACATCGGCCGGGCCCTCGCGGCCGCCGCGAACCATGGGCCGGAGCGCTGGCGGAGCGGCCTGGGAGCGCTCGCCTTCGCGAAGGTCTACCTCCGCCGCCCCGCGGATCTCGGGGGAGTGCGTGCCGGGCTCGCTTCGCATCTCGCGGCCGGGCAGCCGGTCCTCTACCTCGAAGCCGACATCTGCCGCGCCGATCTGCTCCTGGAGATCGAGGGCGTCGCCCTCTGAGCCGAAACCGCCGGCGGCGGGCGGGGCCCGCCGCCGGGGTGGGGGACGCTACTTCGCCGCCGTCGGCGCCGTGGGCACCGGGAAGCCGCGCTTGCGCATCAGGGCCTCGATGCCCGCGTCGCGACCGCGGAAGGCACGGTACGTCTCGGCGGGATCCACCGTGTTGCCGACCGAGAAGACATGCTCACGCAGGCGCTTGGCGACCTGCTTGTCCCATGGGCCGGCGCCGGCGGTGAACGCCTCCCAGGCGTCGGCGGTGAGGGTGTCGGCCCAGAGGTAGCTGTAGTAGCCGGCCGAGTAGCCGTCACCGCTGAAGATGTGCCCGAACTGCGGGGTGCGGTGCCGCATCACGATCTCGCGCGGCATGCCGATCGCCGCGAGCGTCTCGCGCTCGAAGGCGTCGGGATCGATCTTCGCCGCGCCCGCGAGGTGGAGCTTCATGTCCACGATCGCGCTCGCCAGGTACTCGACGGTCTGGAAGCCCTGGTTGAAGTTCGCGGCCCGCTCGAGGCGGGCGACGAGCGCGGCCGGGATCGGCTCGCCGGTCTCGTAGTGACGGGCGTAGCGCTGCAGGATCTCGGGCACCGGCAGCCAGTGCTCGAGGATCTGGGAGGGGAACTCCACGAAGTCGAGGGCCACCTCGGTCCCCGCGAGCGACGGGTAGGCGACGTTCGAGGAGAGGCCGTGGAGAGCATGACCGAACTCGTGGAAGAGCGTCGTGGCGTCGTCCCAGGAGATGAGCACCGGCGCGCCCGGGGTGCCCTTCACGAAGTTCGAGTTGTTCGAGACGATCGGCGTCACCTCGCCGTCGAACCGGTGCTGGGAGCGGTACTCGCTCATCCAGGCGCCGGACTGCTTGCCGGTGCGGGCGTACGGATCCCAGTACCAGAGGCCGACGTGGCGGCCGCTCGCGGCGTCGGTGACCTCCCAGACGCGCACGTCGGGGTGCACGACCGGCAGCCCGGCGACGGGGGCGAAGCGGAGACCGAAGACGTCGGTCGCGACCTGGAACATCCCTTCGCGCAGCTGCTCGAGCTGCAGGTACGGCTTGACCAGGTTCTCGTCGATGTCGTACTTCGCCTTGCGCACCTTCTCGGCGTAGAACCGGTAATCCCACGGCTCGATGCGGATCCCGGCCCCTTCGGCGTCGGCGACCGCCTGCATGTCGGCGATCTCCTCATGGGCCCGGGCGACCGCGGGCGTCCAGACGGCCTCGAGCAGCGCCATCGCCCGCTCCGGGGTCTTCGCCATCGTGTCCTCGAGCCGCCAGTGGGCGTGGGTCGCGTAGCCGAGCAGCTTCGCCCGCTCGGCGCGCAGGGCGAGGATCTCGGTGATGATCGCCTTGTTGTCCTTCGCGTCGCCGTTGTCCCCCCGGCTGTAGTAGGTCCGCCAGACCTTCTCGCGCAGGTCGCGCCGCTCGGAGAAGGTGAGGAACGGCTCCATGCTCGAGCGGGTGTTGAGCACCACCCACTTGCCGGGGTGGCCGCTGGCTTCGGCGGCGACGGCGGCGCCGGCCCGGTAGGAGTCGGGCAATCCGGCGAGGTCCTTCTCCTCGAGCACGAGCAGGTGGTCGGTCTCGTCGGCGAGCACGTTCTGGCTGAACTGGGTGTACAGGGTGGCGAGGCGCTGGTTGATCGCCGAAAGCCGCTCCTTGGCCTCGGCTCCGAGCTGGGCGCCGGCGTGCACGAAGCGGGTGTACTCGAGCCAGACGAGGCGGTTCTGCTCGGGCGTGAGAGCGGCCTCGTCGCGGCCCGCGTAGACCGCGGCGATGCGGGCGAAGAGCTTCTCGTTCTGGATGATCCGGTCGCCGAAGGCGGCGAGCTTCGGCGACACCTCCAGCTCGACCGCCTGGAACTCCGGCGTGCTCATCGTCGAGCCGTAGACGCCGAAGACGGCCATCACCCGGTCGAGCGTGCGGCCGGTCTTCTCCTTCGCGACGATCGTGTTCTCGAAGGTGGGCGGCGCGGGATCGTTGGCGATGGCGTCGATCTCGGCGAGCGCCTCGGCCATCGCGGCCTCGATCGCCGGCTGGAACTGCTCGACCTTCACCTGGTCGAACGGCGGTACTCCGCCGTACGGGCCGGTCCAGGGGCGCAGCAGCGGGTTGTCCGGGGTGGCGGGCGCGGTGGCGAGCAGAGCCACCAGGCCCAGCGAAGAGAGAAGTGGGGTCGGCATCTCCGGGTTCTCCATGGTCGGGTGGGGTCGCGGCAGGAAGCCGCCGCCGGCGGCCAGCGCGCGACGGCTCCATTCTACGCGGGATGCGTGCCGCGCCACCGCCGGCGGAGATCCGGCGGGTGCCTCAGCCGTCGAGCCCGACGCCGAACATCCGCTCGAGGTCGTGGCGCGAGTAGGTGCGGAAGGCGAGCAGCGTCTCCGACCGGCGGACGCCGGCGAGCTGGAGGAGCCGCCCGGTGACGAGCTCGGCGACCTCGTCGTTGGAAGGCACCCGCACCATCGCGACCAGGTCCCATGGCCCCGCGACCGAGTAGACCTCGGTGACCCCCGGCAACGCCAGCAGCTCCTGGGCGAGATCGTTGATGCGGTGGCGCTCGGCTTCCAGCAGGACGATGGCGTGGACCATGGCGGCTCCCTCCCCGGAGGGGATCGTAGCCGCTCGGGCGAGGGCGGTCGAGCGGTTCGTGGCGGGCTGATATCCTCGCGCGAGCGGCAGGCGGGCCGTCCGCACCGGACGGTCGCGGTCCCCCGCGTGACGAGGTGAACGTTGGCGCGATCGAACTACCAGTACAGCAAGCGGCAGCGAGAGCTCGCCAAGAAGCAGAAGCGGGAAGAGAAGCTCCAGCGCAAGCTCGAGCGCAAGCAGGGCGGGGGGGGCACGGTGGACGAAACCCCGGAGAGCGAGCAGCTGGAGGTTTCCGGCGAGCCCGAGGCGGCGGCGGAGCCCGCCTCCCCTGAGTTGCCGTAGCTCTGGTGGTCCGCGCCACGCCCGGCGTCGAGAGCTTTCACGGTCCCCGACCCCCGAGGGTACGGCCGGTGGCGGTAGCGGCCGTACCCCGCCGGAGGAGCCGGTGACCCCGCAGCGACCCATCGCGATATCCTCATCCTGGTGGCTGTCCACTCCCCGTTCGCACCCGAACCGGAGGTTCGCATGTCCAATCGCTTCCCGCAGGAGGCCGTGCTGCGTGACGGCCGGCGGCTCGTGCTGCGCCCCTTCCAGCAGGGGGACACGCAGGCGCTCTACGACTTCTTCTTGCGGCTGCCCGCCGAGCGGCGCCGGTTCGCGTGGGACCGGATCGACGATCGCGAGCTGATCGAGCAGTGGGGACGCGAGCTCGACTACGCGAAGGTCTTCCCCCTGCTCGCCCTCGATGGCGGCAAGGTGGTGGCCGATGCCACCCTCCACCGCCGCGCGCACGGACCCCTCCGGCTGGTCGGCCGCGTGAAGTGGCTGATCGATCCCGACTACCGGGGCGCCGGGCTCGGCACGATGCTGATCAACCATTTCATCGACACCGCCCGGGTCAACGGCCTGAAGTTCCTCAACTGCATGCTCATCTCCGACCTCGAGACGGATGCGGTGCGGGTGCTGCGTGAGCTCGGGTTCCGCGAGCAGCGCCTCCCCGGCTACGGGACGGATCCCGACGGCGCGCCGCACGACATGAGCC
Source organism: Acidobacteriota bacterium (assembly GCA_012521815.1). GTDB lineage: Bacteria > Acidobacteriota > Thermoanaerobaculia > Multivoradales > JAGPDF01 > JAAYLR01. The sequence continues at coordinate 40,690 of JAAYLR010000111.1, read as the reverse complement.
ACCTGGTGCTCGCCCTCTAGCCGCCGCGGACGGGGTCGGTCCCGGCCGTGCGATAGGCTGGGAGCGGTGTGCCGCAGAGAGCAAGCGGCACCCTTCGAACGATGCACGAGTACTCTCTCGTCACCGCCCTCCTCGACCGCGTCGAAGCGGTCGCCCGGGAGCACGGGGCGACCGCGGTTTCGGCGGTCCGGGTGCGGGTGGGCGAGCTCTCCGGCGTCGAGCTGTCGCTCCTCGCCACCGCCTACGAGCTCGCCCGCACCGACACGCTCTGCGCCACGGCGCCGCTCGAGCTCCTGACGGAGCCGGCGCGCTGGGAGTGCACCGCCTGCGGCACCGCCGTCGCCGCCGACGGGCCCCGGCGCTGCGGGCTCTGCGGCGCGCCGGCGCGGCTGGTGGCGGGCGGCGAGATGCTGCTCGAACGCGTGGAGATGGAGGTTCCCGATGTGTGAAACCTGTGGCTGCGGCGATCCGGATCTGGTCTCCGTCGAGCTTCACGAGAGCCTGCTCGCCAGCAACGACCGGATGGCGCAGCACAACCGCGAGCATTTCGGCGAGCGCGGGGTGCTCGCGATCAACCTGATGGGCTCGCCCGGCTCGGGCAAGACCGCCCTCCTCGAGGCGACGGCGCGCGCGCTCGCCGGACACCGGCTCGGCGCGCTCTCCGGCGACCTCGCCACCGACAACGACGGCGAGCGGCTGCGGGCGGCCGGGATCCCGGCGGCGACGATCACCACCGGCTCGGCCTGCCACCTCGACGCACGGCTGGTCCACGAGGCGCTCCACGAGCTCGCCTGGGAGGGGGTCGACACCCTCTTCGTCGAGAACGTCGGCAACCTCGTCTGCCCCGCGATCTACGACCTCGGGCAGCAGGCGAGCGTGGTGGCGCTCTCGGTCACCGAGGGCGAGGACAAGCCGCTGAAGTACCCGGTGATCTTTCGCAAGGCCGACCTCGTGCTGCTGACCAAGTGCGATCTCCTGCCGCACCTGCCCGGTTACCGGATGGAGGCGCTCGAGGCCGCGCTCGCGGCGACGATGCCGGTGCCCCGTCTGGTGCGCTGCTCGGCGGTGACGGGCGAGGGGCTCGACGAGTGGTATGCCTGGATCGCCGCGCGCCGGGCCGAGCTGCCGCCGGCGACCGGCAAGCGGCATCACCATCATCATCATCACGATCACTCCGGCTGAGGGGCCGTGGGCGGCTCTCCGGCGGCCGGCCCGCCGCGGTCTGACCGGCCGCTGTTCCTGATCGTCGCTTCGTCCAACCCGGTCAAGGGCCGGGCGGCGGCGGCCGGCTGCCGGCTCGCCTTCCCCGGGCGAGAGGTCCGGGCGGAGGCCGTGGCGGTTCCGTCCGGAGTGGCCGAGCAGCCGTTCTCGGAGGCCGAGACGCTCCAGGGCGCCCGCGCCCGGGTGCTCGCCGCCCGCGCGGCACGGCCCGAGGCCGATCTCTGGATCGGTATCGAAGGGGGCGTCGAGGAGCGGGCCGAAGGGCTCGCCGCCTTCGCCTGGGTCGTCGCCGCGAGCGCGCGCGGCGAGGGGCTGGCGCGCAGCGCCACCTTCCTCCTCCCGCCGGCCCTGGCGGCGCTGGTGCGCGCCGGCGTCGAGCTCGGGGAGGCGTGCGATCGCCTCTTCGGGCGCGAGAACTCGAAGCAGGCCGACGGCGCGGTCGGCCTGCTCACCGGCGGGGCGATCGACCGCCGCGCGCTCTACGAGCAGCCGGTCGTCCTCGCGCTGATCCCGCTGCGGGAGCCGGGGCCGGGAGAGGCAGCCGGCTAGCTGCCCCTCCCGGTCACCGCCGGCTCATTCGCCGTGCCGGTGATGATGGTGGTGGTGATGATGGTGGCCGTGATCGTGATCGTGGCCGCCGCAGCCGACGCCATGGCCTCCGCTGCAGAGCGAGCCCTTCGAGGTGAGCCGGCCGGCCAGGTAGTCGCGGGCCATGACCTCCGGATCTCCCCCTTCGAGGCCGAGCACCACGTCGATGCCCGCGGCGGTGAGGATGGCGCTCGCGCGCTGCCCCATCCCGCCGGCGAGCACCGCGCAGATCCCCTGCTCGGAGAGCCAGCGCGGGAAGGCGCCGTGTTCGTGCGGGGGAGCGGCCACGATGGCGGCCGAGGTGATCTCCTCGCTGCCCTCCTCGGCGGTGAAGAAAGCGAAAGCGTCGGCGCCTCCGAAGTGGGAGGAGAACGCGCCGGCGGCGAGCGGAACGGCGATCTTCTTCATGGGGTGTGACTCCTTGGGGTCGAGAAAGGCCGGCAGCCCGGGAGCGTCCGCGCGCCCGGCAGCCGCCGGATGGGGTTGACGAGAGGGTTCAAAGGCCCCTCTCGGAAGGTGGCTGGTCGCCGCGTGTGGCGATCCAGTAGCGGCGGCCGCCGCGCTGGTGGCCGGCGATCGCGCCCGCCCGCTCGAGGCGGCCGAGCGCCTTGCCCACCTCGGCCGGGTGGAGCTGCAGGCCGGCGGCGAGATCGTCGAGCGTGCAGGGGCGGCGGCCGAGCAGCGCGAGCACCCGCTCGTCGTCGGCGGCCGTGAGCGGCTCCGCGCCGGGGCCCCGGGCGCGGAAGTCGGCGATCGGCTCGGCGGGCGGATCGAAATGGGCGCAGCAGGCGGCGAGGCGTTCGGCGCTCAGCGGCCGCGCCCGCTCGTCGAACGTCGGGCGCACCGGGGTGTTGAGCTGGACCTTCTCGGCGCCGATCCGGCGGGCGAGGACGGCGATCCGGGCGAGCTGCTCCGGGCTGTCGTTGACGCCGTCCATCACCATCACCTCGAGCCAGAGACGCCCCTGGAAAGAGGCGCGGAACGCCTCGAGACCGGCCACGACGCGGGCGAGCGTCAGACCCGGGGCCGGCCGGTTGACGGCCTGGAAGGTCGCCTCGTCGCCGGCGTCGAGGCTCGGGACCACGATGTCGGCCTTCGCCGCCGCGGCGCGCACCGCCGGGCGGTGGAAGAGCGAGCCGTTGGTCAGCAGCACCACCGGCACCGCCGCGAGCCGCTTCAGGCCGGCGATGAGCTCGCCGAGCCCGCTGTCGAGCGTCGGCTCGCCGGAGCCGGCGAGGGTGATGACGTCGGGCGCGGGGCCGTCGGCGAGCCGCGCCGCGACCTCGGCGAGGATCGTCTCGACCGGGTAGAACCGCCGCCGCCGGGCCGTCAGGGTGCCGGTGGGACCGAGCTGGCAGTAGGTACAGTCGAACGAGCAGATCTTGTACGGCACCGCGTCGACGCCGAGGCTGGCGCCGAACCGGCGGCTCGGCACCGGGCCGTAGACGTGGCCGCCGGGTGAGCGGTCCCGGAGCTTGCGCGTGGTCATGAGATCTCCTCGGGGCCCTCCGGCCCCGGATCGCAGGGCGTATCGAGCCTCCCGCAACGGCAGGCCCGGCCGCGCCGGCGTTCGCCCCCGTGGAGCGGGCAGGGGAGCGGTTCGTCCGCCCCCGGGCGCGAGGGCACCGCCCCGATCACGAGCACCTTCCCCTCCACGAGCGCTTCGGCGACCACCGCGCGGGCGCGGGTGAGGACGCGGGCGAAGGTCGGGCGCGAGACCCCCATCCGCTCCGCCGCGGCCTCCTGGTAGAGCCCTTCGAGATCGGCGAGGCGCAGCGCCTCGAGCCCGTCGAGGCCGAGGGTGAGGACCGGGGTCCCGCGCACGGGCCGGTCAAGCGGCCGAAAGCCGGCTCCCGGACAGGAGAGGGCGATGCGGCGCGGGTGCGGAGGGCGGGCCATGCGGATGGTTTCGATGCGATTGTCCGGGGGTATCCGACGTCCGGAGCGCCCGATGTTCTGAGCATATGTTCAGAAAAGGCCGCCGTCAAGCCGTCGTGGGACACGGCGGCGAGAGGGCGGCCCGAAATCGAGGCCGGCGACTGCGTCCGGCTCTCAGAGGGTGGCGAGCATCGCTCCCGCCTCCTCGCACGTCTTCGCGACACCGGCGACCGACTTGGCGAACGCCGCCTTCTCCTCGGCGGTCAGGTCGAGCTCGATGACCTGCTCGACGCCGTTGCGCCCGAGGATCGCCGGGACCCCGCAGAAGAGGCCGTCGACGCCGTATTCTCCTTCGAGCTTCGCGCAGACCGGCAGGATCTTGCGCTTGTCGAAGATGATCGCCTCGGCCATCTCGAGCGCCGACCAGGCCGGCGAGACGAAGGCGGAGCCGAAGCCGAGCAGGCCGACGACCTCGCCCCCCGCCTTGCGGGTGCGGTTCTCGATCCGCAGGAGGGTGTCGGCGTCGAGGAACCGCTCGACCGGGAGGCCGGCGATCAGGCAGGAGCTGCGCACCGGCACCATGTCGTCGCCGTGACCGCCGAGGACGATCGCGTTGACGTTCTCCACCGAGACGTTCGCGGCCTCGGCGACGAACGCCCGGTAGCGGGCCGAGTCGAGCACCCCGGCCATCCCCACCAGCCGGTTCTTCGGCGGCGCGAGACGCTTGTCGAGGGTGAAGACGATGGCGTCGAGCGGGTTGGCGATCGAGATGATCATCGCCTCGGGGCAGAACTGCGCGATCCCCCGGGCGACCTCGATCGTGACCTTCAGGTTGATCGCGAGCAGCTCCTCCCGGCTCGGGAAGGTGCCGTCCGGGCGGGCCTTGCGCGGCACGCCGGCGGTGTTGATGACCAGCTCGGCGCCGGCGAGCGCGGAGTAGTCCTTGGTGCCGACGAGGCGGACGTCGCGGCTCACCACCGGCAGCCCCTCGAAGATGTCGAGGCTCTTGCCGATCGCCACCGACTGCCGCCGCACCACCGCCTGGCGCTCCTCCGGATCCGCCGGGTTGACCATCGGCGCCGGGTCCACGAGCCCGACCTCGCGGGCGAGCCGGCGCTGGGCGATCTCCTGCACGAGCACGCCGCCGATGAAACCGCCGCCGATGACTCCGATCTTCTCGAGCATGAGCATTCCTCCGTATTCGGATCATGCACCCGCTGGAAACGACTTCAGGCGACCGCTCCGGGCGCGCCTCCGCCGGCCGCCGGTACCCGCCCACGATACCCCCGGGGGCCGCTTTCCCGGAAGACTGCCCCGCGGGGTGGGGGCGATCGTCTCCGGGAGAAGCGTTGGCACTAGGTGCTCGCCCGTACCGGGAGGATCACCATCGGCACCCCGAGCCACTGCAGCCGGCGCTGGATCGCCGCCGAGGTCTCGTTGTGCAGCAGGCCGTGGAACCAGCGCTCGCGGCGAAAGACGAGCTTGCCCGCCATCACCGTGGCGCGGGGGTAGCGCCGGGCGAGCTCGGTCGTGAGCGCGGTCCCCTCCTCGACGACGTCGATGCCGGTGGCGGTGGCGAAGTCGGCGGCGAAACCGAGCCGGCGGGTGAGCGCCACGTACCGCTCGAGATCGGTCCGCGTCGCCGCTTGCAACGACTCGATCTCCTGGCGTCCCTTGAAAGAGCCGGAGTCGACGACGGCGATACCGACGAAGACGAACTGCCGGTAGAGCCCCGGGAAAGTCCGCAGTACCGAGAGCAGGAGGTGCACGCCGAGGCCGTCGAAAGAACGGACCAGGATCAGGGCGGTCGGCGCGGTGGGGTCGAGCGGTTCCCGGTTCGGCCTGCCGCCGGTCGGCAACGACCCCAGGATCTCGTCGAGCTGCCGGAGCCCCGTCTTGGCGCGCCCGTAATGGGCGTGGATTCCCAGACAGAGGATGACGAGGACCGAGGTCAGCGTGACCGTGAGCCAGCCGCCGTGCCGGAACTTCTCGACCAGCGTGATGCCGAGAATGCTGGCGCACATCGCGAGGGCGAGTCCGTGAAGGGCGAGATGCCGGCGGCGCTCGGCCAGGTCGCGCCGCTGCCACCAGAAGCGGCTCATCCCGGCCTGCGAGAGGGTGAAGGTGAGGAAGACGTTGATGGAGTACATCACCACGAGCAGGTGGATGTTGCCTTCGGTGTAGAAGAGGAGCGCGAGGGCGGCGCTGCCCATCACGAGAACCCCGTTGTGCATCGTCAGCCGTTCGGAGAGGGCGGCGAAGCGATGGGGGAGAAACGAGTCGATCGCCATGTTCGCCATCACGCGCGGGCCGGCGATGAAACCGGCCTGGGCGGCGACGAAGAGGAGCAGGCCTTCCGAGAGGAGCGTGAGCGGCACGAGCCAGGCGCCGAGCGGCAGCCCGCCGAGCCGCCAGCCCCCGAAGGTGGCCTCGGCGAGCACGGCATTGAGCGTCTTGCCGGGCACGGGAACGACCTTCAGGAGCAGATAGGCGACGAGGATCCCGCCGGCGGTGAAAGCGAGCGAGACCGCCATGTAGGTCATGGTGCGCTTGCCGGTCTGGACCCTCGGCTCGCGCATGATCTGGAGCCCGTTGGAGACCGCCTCGATACCGGTGTAGGTGCCGCCGCCGAGCGAGTAGGCGCGCAGGAAGAGGAGCACCATGCCGCCGGTCCCGATCGTCGCCAGACCCTGGTCGAAGCTGGAACGCAGCTCGGCCGCCACGGTCGGCGCGTCGCCGAGGTGGCTCGCTACCGCCCAGCCGATGAGCAGCACGTGGGTGGCGAGGAAGAGGAGGAACACCGGAAGGAGGGCCGAGACGCTCTCCTTGACGCCGCGAAGGTTGAGCACCATGAGCAGCGCGATCATGGCCACCTCGAGCGGCAGCTTCCAGGCGGCCCAGTCGGCCGGCAGGAAGCTGAAGAGGGCGTTGCCTCCGGAGGCGATGGAGACGGCGCTCGTCAGGACGTAGTCGACCACCAGCGCGGCGCCCGAGACGAGGCCGAGCCGGGGCCCGAGCAGGTGAGAAGCCACGACGTAGCCACCGCCGGTCGGAAAGTGCTCGATGACGCTCCGGTACGAGGCGGAGAGGAGCCAGACGGTGAAGGCGGTTGCCGCCGCCAGCGCGAGGGCGAGGTAGGTGTGCGCGCCGAGCGCACGAAACGCCTCCTCGGGGCCGTAGGACGACGAGGTGAGGCCGTCGGCGCCGAGGCCGACCCAGGCGAGGAAGGCGACGAGCGACATCCGGTGGAAGACGCCGCGGTCGGTCGGGTCCTTCGGCGCCCCGAAGACGGTGCGCGAGGCGCGCTGGCGCAGCGAAACCGGCGCCGTCGGCGGCGCGGAGACGGTCATCGCCCTCAGCGTAGAGGGACGGTGACGAGGGAGACCGGAACGAACGAGAAAGAAACCCGGAAGGGCCCTACTCGATCGGTTCGGCGAGGAACCGGTAGCCGACCCAGGGCTCGGTGACGAGATAGCGGGGCGCCGAGGGGTCGGGTTCGAGCTTGCGCCGCAGCGAGCCGACGTGGACCCGCACCGTGTCGGCACTCGCTTCTTCGGCACCCCAGACCTTCGCGATCAGCTGCCGCGCCGAGACCGGACGGCCGGCGTTGCGGGCGAGCACCTCGAGGATCGCGAGCTCGGTGGGTGTGAGGTGGATCTCCCGCTCCCCCTGCCGCACGCGGCGCCGGTCGAGATCGATCTCCAGGTCGGGGAACCGCAACCGGGAGCTCGGTGGGGCGGCGCGTCGCAGCTGGGTGCGGACCCTGGCGAGCAGTTCCGGCACCGAGAACGGCTTGGTCACGTAGTCGTCGGCGCCGAGATCGAGGGCGCGGATCTTGTCCGACTCCCCGCCGCGCACCGAGAGGACGAGCACCGGGGTGCGATGGGTCCGGCGGATCGCGCGCACCAGACCGAAGCCGTCGAGTCGCGGCATTGCGAGGTCGGTGAGCACGAGATCGGGCTCCTCGGCGAGGAAGAGCTCCCGGGCCCGTTCGCCGTCGGCGGCGGCGAGGGTGTCGTAGCCGGCGGCCTCGAGCTCCTCGCAGAGCCCTTCGCGGATCGCCGGGTCGTCGTCGACCACCAGGAGGCGTGGGCGGCGGGGCATCAGGGCTCTCCGCTGGCCGCGGCGGGCAGATCCGCCCAGGCGCAGGTGCCGCCACCGTGCCGCCGCGTGAGCCGGATCGCGCCGCCGCTGGCGCCGGCGAAGCTGCGGGCGATTTCGAGGCCGAGTCCACGTGGCTGCACGTTCGCGGCATCGATCTCCTGCCCCTCCTCCCCGAGCTCCGTCAGCCCCGGGCCGCGGTCGAGAACGCCGAGGCGGATCCTCGCCGGGAGCGTGGGATGACGACCCCCCCGGATCTCGAGGGCCTCGCCCGGCGGCGAGGCCCGGTCGGCGTTCTCCAGCAGGTTGACGAGGATCTCGAGGGCTAGAGAGGGGTCGACGAGGAGATCGGGACAGTCGGGCGCGATCTCCACCGCGACCGGTCGCTCGGGACGGGGGAGCGAGAGGCTCTCCCGGGCCGCGCGCACGAGATCCGGAACCGGCAGCGGCTCGGGGTGAGGTTCGATCTGTCCGGCTTCGAGCCGGGCGAAAGAGAGCAGGTTGCCGATCCGGCGCTGGAGCAGCCCGATCTGCGCCGTGAGCGCCGCGAGCCGGCTTCCGAGCTCCGGGTACGGGCCGAGCTCGCGCCGCAGCCCGTCGACCTGGATCCCCATGACGGTCAGCGGCGAGGAGAGGTCGTGAGAGACTGCGCGCAGCAGCGCGGTCTTGAGTGCCTCGCTCTCGCGCAGCGCCTCGAGGCGGGAGCGATCGGCGAGCAGGCGGTCGCGCTCGAGGGCGAGGGCGAGCAGCCGGGCGGCGGACTCCAGGGCGCTGCGGGTGGCCTCGGTCGCGCGTGCCACCAGGGCGCCCACCGGCTCTTCTCCCGTCAGCAGCGGCAGGTAGAGGTCAGTCCCTCGCGTGGCCGGGAACTCGAGCGTCTGGCCGTGGACCCGGAGGCTCGCGATCCGCTGCCGCACGGTACCGTCGGGGACCTCGCCGAACCAGTCGGGGAACACCAGCTCTCCCTCGCCGCGGAAGAGGGCAAGGCCACCGGCGGCGGCGCCGGTGGCGCGGACCGCCTCCGTGGCGGTGTGCGCGAGGCTCCGGGTGCCCACCGCGGCCGTGAAGAGCTCGATGCCGAGCCGGTAGAGGGCTTCGATCTCGGTAGCTCTGGCGAGCGCGGTCTGCGCCTGCCGGCGGGCCCGGACCACCAGGCGGCTCGCGAGCACCGCCGCGGCGAGGAAGGAGGCAAGCGCGACCCAGTTGCTCGCGTCGGCGATGTCGAACGTTCCGGTAGGGGGGAGAAAGAAGACGTTGAAGGCGGCGGTGGCGACGAGCGCCGCCGTCACCCCGATCCCGAGGCCTCCCCAGGTGGCGAGGAGGAGGACGGTGATGAGGAAGAGCTGACCCGCCGCGGCGGGATTGACGCCGGCGGCTGACAGCGTGAAGGTGACGGCCGTGAGTACCGCGGCGGCACCGGTGGGGACGAGCCACCGTCTGCCTTCCAGTCGCCGTTGCATCTCGCCCACGATCGGTCGGCCGCTCCTCGGGTCAGTCTAGCGCAGCGGCGGCTGGCCGCTCGCCCTTCGCGCTCTCTTTCGTCCTCCCTCCGGACTTCTTCCGTGCGCGGCGTGGAGCATGACCTCGTGGCGGAGCCGCGCGCCGCGGTTTGCGGTACCGGCGATCCGCTCCGGGAGCCCTCATGAGGACGATCGCCCACCCTTTGCGCGGCTATCTGATCGCCGCCGCAGTGACCGTCGCGACCACGGCGCTCGCCGCCGCCGTGCGCGGTCACATCGCACCCGTCAACCTCTCGATGCTCTTCCTCCTCATGGTGGTGGCGGTGTCGCTCGGCTCCGGTCGGGGTCCTTCGGCGCTGGCCGCGCTCCTCGGGGTCGCGCTGTTCGACTTCTTCTTCGTGCCGCCACACCTCACCTTCACGGTGGACGATGCACAGTACCTGCTCACCTTCGCCGGGATGCTGGCGGTGGGGATCACGATCTCGACGCTGACCGGTCGGCTCCGGGCCGAGGCGGCGGCGGCGGGCGCCCGCGAACGGCGGGCGACTGCCCTCTACGAGCTGAGCCGCGACCTCGCCGAGGCGCCCTTCGAGGAGGCTCTGTTCCATGCCGCCGGCCGCCATGCGCGCGTGCTGTTCGGCGGCGAGGCCGTGGTTCTGGTCCCCGGTGAGCGGGGGGATCTCGAGGTGCGTGCCGGCGACGGGACGCACTTCGGTGGGGAGGAGCTGGAGGCGGCGGAGTGGGTCTACGACCATGGCCGCGCGGCGGGGGCGCTCACGCGGGAGTACCGGACCACGCCCGGTCTCTACGTGCCGCTGCCCGGTGCCGACGAGGAGGTGCTCGGCGTGCTCGGCATACGCTGGGCGGAGGGCGCGGCGGCCCCGCCCGAGGACGCCGTCCGCCTGCTCGAGACGGTCGCCAACCAGCTGGCTCTCGCCCTCGGGCGTCTCCGGCGAGACGCGGGCCCCATGCCGTAACGCGTCGCCCTCAGTAGTCGCCGGTCATGATGAAGACCGGCTTGTTCTCGAACTTCTCGTACTTCGGCCGCAGGCGCTCGGGCAGGTAGTGGCGACCGACGTCGATCACCTTCTTGCGGCTGGTGACGACGTCGATCGGGACGTTGTCGTAGCGGCCGTTGCGGACGGCGACGAGCCGGCCCGAGATGCCTTCGAGGATCAGATCGAGGGCGAGGTTGCCGAACGCCATCGGCACGATCGAGTCGAGGGCGTCGGGGTCGCCGCAGCGCACGAGGTAGCCGAGGCGCTGGTTGATCGCGTTGATCCGCCGCCCGCCGTTGTACTTCGGCGACAGCACCCGCAGGCGCTCGGAGATCAGGTCGCCGACGCCGCCGAGCTTCTTGTGCCCGTAGGCGTCGGCCTCCTCGCCGGCGAAGACCATCTCCGACATCCCGGCGATCTTCGCCCCTTCGGAGACGAGCACCACGCTGTACCGGCTCGGGTTCGTGCGCCGGTCCTTGACCAGCAGCTCGGTGAGGAGCTCGATGTCGAACGGGAACTCGGGGATCACGCACCGGTTGGCGGCGCCCGCCATCGTCGGCAGGAGCGCGGTGAAGCCGGCGTAGCGGCCGAAGACCTCGATGACCAGGAACCGCTCGTGCGAGCCGGCCGAGGTGCGCAGGGCGTGGGTCATCTCGATCGTGCGGGTGACGCAGGTCGAGAAGCCGATGCAGTAGTCGGTCCCCGGCACGTCGTTGTCCATCGTCTTGGGGACGGCGATGACCTTGACCCCCTCCTGATGGAGCCGGACCCCGTAGGAGAGGGTGTCGTCGCCGCCGATCGGGATGAGGTAGTCGATGCCGAGGTGGCCGATGTTGGCGAGCACCTCGGGGGTCAGGTCGTTCATCTCTGCCGTGTACTTGTCGCGCAGGTGGGCGGGGACGTACGCCTGCGGCACGTGGGAGGGCCGGGTGCGGGAGGTGTGGAGGAAGGTGCCGCCGGTACGGCCGACCCGGTTGACCGCCTCCTCGCTCAGCTCGAGGACGAAGCCGGAATCGTTCTCGGGGTGATCGCGGTCGATCTCGATGAGGCCGGCCCAGCCGCGCCGGATGCCGAGCACCCGGTACCCCTCGCGCAGGGCGCGGATGGTGATGGCGCGGATTGCCGGGTTGAGGCCGGGGACGTCGCCCCCGCCGGTGAGGATGGCGATCGTGCCGCGCTTGTTCTGGATCATGGACATGCGAATCACTCCTCTCTTCTCGGGAACGGGATGATGTCAGGGACGGCGCCGGAGCCCAAGCCCCCCGGTGCGGGAGAGTGAGGCAGCCGGTATGCTCAGCGCATGTCGCCGCCGATGATGCCCCACCCCGCCACTCCGGGGTGGCGGACGCAGCGGGAGCGGCCGTGGCCGTGAGGCTCTGGCCGCGCCGCCGCTGGCTCCGGGTCGCGCTCGCCGCCGCCGGCGGCTGCGGCCTCGTCGCCGGCGGCCTCGTCGCCCGGGTGGGGCTGGCCTCGCGCCGCGCCGCGCCGGGAGATGCCCACGCCGCGGTGGTGCTCAGCGCCGCGATCTACGGCGCCCGCCCCTCGCCCGTCTTCGAGGAGCGGATCAAGCACGCGATCGACCTCTATCACACCGGCCGGGTACGCCGGATCGTCTTCACCGGCGGGGTGGCCCCCGGCGACGTGCGCGCCGAGGCAGCGGTGGCGCGGGCCTACGCCCTCGGCCGCGGGGTGCCGCCCGAGGCGATGCTCTGCGAGGCGGGCTCGCGCACCACCTACGAGAACCTCCTCGCGGCCCGCACCCTGCTCGGGAGCGAACCCGGCCGGCCGCGGCTGCTGCTCGTCTCCGACCCGCTCCACATGGCGCGGGCGCTCGCGATGGCCCGCGAGCTCGGCCTCGACGCCGCCCCGGCGCCCACGCCGACGACCCGCTTCACCGGCAAGCGCAGCCGGCTCCGCTTCCTGCTGCGGGAGAGCTACTTCCTGGGCGCCTACCTCGCGCGGCGCCCGTTCGTCCGGCCGCCCGACCGCTGGCCGGCCGAGGGGGAGCTGCCGCCGTGCGAGTGAGAGGGGCGAACGGAGGCGCGGATGGCGCGTGAAGGGCTCGGCCTCTGGCCGCCGATGCTGCTCGTGATCGGCGCCAACGTCCTCTACCACTGGGCGCAGCGCGCGGTGCCGCGGGAGGTGCCGCCGGCCGCCTCGCTCACCGTCGCCTACGCGGTCGCCCTGCTCGCGACGCTCTGTTTCCTCCCGCTGACCAGCGGCGCGGCGAGCGCCCCCTGGACGAGCGCCCTCAACCCGTGGAGCCTGCTCGTCGGGGTGGCGATCGTGGGCGTCGAGTTCGGCTTCCTGCTCGCCTACCGCGCCGGCTGGCCGCTCCACAGCGCCGCGCTCTTCGCGAGCGCCGCGCTCGCCATCCTCCTCGTCCCGCTCGGCGCGCTCCTGCTCGGCGAGCCCTGGGACCTGCGGCGCACCGCCGGTCTGCTCCTCTGCCTCGCGGGCCTCTGGCTCCTCCAGCGGCCGTGAGGCCGGCGGCGGCGCGCCGGCCGCCCGGTCACCCGTAGCCGGGCGCGCTCGGAGCCGCTCAGCAGATCCGGGGGAGCTGCTCGCCGGCGAGGAGGTCGACGAGCCGCAGGCCGCCGATCGAGCTGCGGAGGGTGACCCGGTCGGGGTGGTCGGTGACGACCTCGCCGATCGCGACGGCATCGCGGCCGAGCGGGTGGTCGCGCCAGAGCGCGAGCGCCTCGTCGGCCGCCTCGCGGGCGACGATCGCCAGCGCCTTCCCCTCGTTGGCGACGTAGAGCGGATCGAGGCCGAGGATCTCGCAGGCGCCGCGCACGGCGGGAGCGAGCGGGAGGCGGCTCTCCTCGATCCGGATGCCCGCGCCCGCCTGCGCGGCGATCTCGTGGAGGGTGGTGGCCACGCCGCCGCGGGTCGGATCGCGCAGCACGTGGACCCGCTCGCCGAGCCGGTCGAGGAGTACCCCGACGAGCCCGGCGAGGGGCGCGGAGTCGGAGCGGATCGGGCTTTCGAACTCGAGCCCCTCGCGCACCGAGAGGATTGCGATCCCGTGCTCGGCGATCCGCCCGGAGAGGAGGACGACGTCGCCGGGCGCGGCGCGACGGGGATCGATCGCGATCCCCGGGGGGACGACGCCGATGCCGGCGGTGTTGACGTAGATCCCGTCCCCCTTGCCCCGGTCGACCACCTTCGTGTCGCCGGTGGCGATCGGCACCCCGGCGGCGGCCGCCGCGTCGCGCATCGAGGCGACGACCCGCGCGAGGGTCTCCATCGGGAGCCCCTCCTCGAGGATCAGCCCGCAGGAGAGGGCGAGCGGCCGGGCGCCGCACATCGCGAGATCGTTGACCGTGCCGTGGACGGCGAGCGAGCCGATGTCGCCGCCGGGGAAGAAGAGCGGGTGGACGACGTAGGAGTCGGTCGTGAAGGCGAGGCGCTCGCCGCCGACGGGGAGCACCGCGCCGTCGTGGAGGGCGGCGAGCAGCGGGTTCGCGAAGCTCGGCACGAAGAGCCGCTCGATGAGCTGCTGGGTGAGCCGGCCGCCGCCGCCGTGGGCGAGCTGGACGGTCGGGTAGTCGGAGATCGGCACCGGGCAGACCGGGCCGGCGGCCGGATCGCCGCGTTCGTCGCTCACGAGCTCCTCCCGTAGCGGTAGTAGGCGGCACAGGCCCCTTCGGAGGAGACCATCGGGGCGCCGAGCGGATGCTCCGGCGTGCACTCGCGCCCGAACGCCGGGCAGTCGGGCGGTTTCCGGAGCCCCTGGAGCACCTCGCCGGCGAAGCAGAGCGGCGACTCGGCCGCGCTCAGGTGGCCGACGGCGAACCGCTGCTCGGCGTCGAAGGCGGCGTACTCCGGGCGGAGGCGGAGGCCCGAGGCGGGGATCTCGCCGATCCCGCGCCACTTGCGGTCGCACGGCTCGAAGACCTCCCGCAGGAGGCGCTGGGCGGGGGCGTTCCCGTCGCGGGTGACGGCGCGGGCGTACTGGTTCTCCACCCCGTGGCGGCCGGCCTCGAGCGCCCGCACCGCCATGTGGATCCCCTGGAGGAGGTCGAGCGGCTCGAAGCCGGTGACCACGATCGGCACCCGGTGGCGCGCGGCGATCGGCTCGTACTCCCGGTAGCCCATGATCGCGCAGACGTGGCCGGCGGCGAGGAACGCCTGCACCCGGTTGGCGGGCGAGGCGAGGATCGCTTCCATCGCCGGCGGCACGAGCACGTGGGCGGCGAGGATCGAGAAGTTGCGGAGGTCCTGCCGGCTCGCCTGCCAGACCGCCATCGCGTTGGCCGGCGCGGTGGTCTCGAAGCCGACCGCGAAGAAGACGACCTCGCGGTCCGGGTGCTTCGCCGCGAGCTTCACCGCATCGAGCGGCGAGTAGACCATCCGCACGTCGGCGCCGGCCGACTTCACCGCGAAGAGGTCGGCCTCGGAGCCGGGGACGCGGAGCATGTCGCCGAAGGAGGTGAAGATCACCTCCGGGCGGCGGGCGATGGCGAGCGCCCGGTCGATCAGCTCGAGCGAGGTGACGCAGACCGGACAGCCGGGCCCGTGCACGAGGGTGATCCCCGCCGGGAGCATCCGGGTGATGCCGGAGCGGATCAGCGTGTGGGTCTGGCCGCCGCAGAGCTCCATCAGCGTCCAGGGGCGGGTGGTGTCGCGCGCGAGGGCGGCCAGGAGCCGGGCGGCCTCGGCCTCGCCGCGGTACTCGTCGACGAAGCGCACCGGCTCAGCCCTCCGGCAAGGCGCCTTCCAGCTCGGCGAGCTCGCCGATCTCCTCCAGATAGGTGAAGACCTGCTGCGCCTCCTCCTCGTCGATCTGGCTGATCGCGAAGCCGACGTGGACGATCACGTACTCGCCCACCCGCACCTCGGGCGTGCAGGCGAAGCAGACCTCCTTGACCACGCCGGCGAAATCCACCTTGCCGCTCGGCACGCCGAGCTCGTTGGTGGTGACCTCGATGACCCTACCGGGGACTCCCAGGCACATCGGGGGGTTCTCCTGTCGTTCCGGCGGCCAGTCGGGCCGCCGCCACCGCCACCTGGCCGAGCGCGAGACCGCCGTCGTTGGCGGGCACCTGCCGGTGGAGGAGGGGGGTGAAGCCGCCCGCCCGCAGCCGCTCGGCGACCCGCTCGGTGAGGAGCCGGTTCTGGAAGCAGCCGCCGGTGAGGACGATGAGCTCGAGATCGGCGGTCCGGGCGAGAGAGAGGGCGGCGTCGGCCATGGCGTTGTGAAACCGCGCGGCGATGGTAGCACCCGGCCGGCCGCGGGCCAGATCGGCGAGCAGCGCGGCGAGGAGCGGGCGCCAGTCGAGCTCGAGCAGCTCCGGCCGGGAGCGCTGCCCCGGGGCGAGCCCGGCCGGGGCCGGGGCGCTCACGAGCGGCAGCGGGTAGCTCCCGGTCTCGTGGGGGTCGGCGAGCTGCTCGAGGGCGATCGCCGCCTCTCCCTCGAAGGAGACCCGGCCGGGCAGGCCGACGAGCGCGGCGACCGCGTCGAAGAGGCGTCCGAGGGAGGAGGTCCACGGCGCGTGGAGGCCGGTCGCCACGAGCCGGGCGAGGAGGTGCCGCTCGGCCTCGGTGAACGTCGCGAGCGCGGGCAGGTCGCTCGCCGCCACCGCCTCCGGGCCTAAGAGGTCGGTGAGGAGGGCGAAGGCGACCCGGCGCGGCTCGCGCACCGCCGCCTCCGAGCCGGGCAGCCGGAACGGCCGCAGCCGGGCGAGGCGGGTGAAGCCCGCGGCGTTGCCGGCGAGCGCCTCGCCCCCCCAGACCGTGCCGTCGGGTCCCCAGCCGGTGCCGTCCCAGGTGAGGCCGAGTGCCTCCCGGCCGTCGAGCCCGTGTTCGGCGAGCGCGGCGGCGAGGTGGGCGTGGTGGTGCTGGACCCCGAAGCGGGGGAGCTCCGCCGGCGGGTGGCCGGCCCGCGCGAGGAGCCCGCCCTCGGCCGCGGCCGCGAGCTCGGCCCAGCGGGTCGTCGTGTAGCCGGGGTGGAGGTCGTGGGCGATCCCCGCCGGCACCGCCTCGTAGATGCGGAGGAAGTCGAGGATCACCCGCGCGAACGCCCCCTCGGCCTCCGGGGTCTCGAGGTCGCCGATGTGCTGGGAGAGGAAGACCTGCCGGCCGACGGAGAGGGCGACCGTCACCTTCTGGTGCGCCCCGGTGGCGAGGAGCGTCGGCACCGGCCGGGCGAGGAGGAGGGGGAGCGGCGCGTACCCCCGGGCCCGGCGCACGAGGCGGGGGGCGCCGGCGACGACCTGGCAGACGGAGTCGTCCACGTGCCGGGCGAGCGGCCGGTCGTGGGCGAGGAAGAGGTCGGCGATCCTCCCGAGCCGGGCGAGCGCCTCGGCGTCGTCGATCGCGATCGGCTCGTCGCTCAGGTTGCCCGAGGTGGCGACGAGGGGGATCGGGAGCGCGGCGAAGAGGAGGTGGTGGAGCGGCGTGGTGGGGAGCATCAGCCCGACGGTCGGGTTGCCCGGCGCGAGCCCGGCGGCGAGCGCCGCCCCCTCCCGCCGGCGGAGGAGGACGATCGGCGCCTGCGGGCTCGCGAGCAGCTCGGCCTCGAGCGGACCGATCTCGGCGAGCGCCCGCGCGCTTTCGAGGTCGCGCACCATGACCGCGAGCGGCTTGGCCGGCCGCCGCTTGCGCGCCCGCAGGCGGGCGACCGCCGCCTCGTCGCGGGCGTCGCAGAGGAGCTGGTAGCCGCCGAGCCCCTTGAGCGCGACGATCTCGCCCGCGGCGAGCGCCGCGGCGGCGCCGGCGAGCGCGGCCGCGGCGCGCGCCAGCACCTCGCCGGAGGGGGCGCGGAGCGCGAGCCGCGGCCCGCAGTCGGGGCAGGCGTTGGGCTGGGCGTGGAAGCGCCGGTCGCGCGGGTCACCATACTCGCTGCGACAGGCCGGGCACATCACGAAGCCGCGCATCGTCGTGTGCGGCCGGTCGTAGGGGAGCGCGGTGAGGATCGAGAAGCGCGGGCCGCAGAGGGTGCAGTTCGTGAACGGGTAGCCGTGGCGGCGGTCGCCGGGATCGAAGATCTCGGCCCGGCAGGCGGCGCAGGTGGCGAGGTCGGGGAGCATCACCGCGCTCTTCGTCTCCCCCTCCCGGCTCGCCTCGATCCGGAACCCGCGCTCGCCCGCCGGCGGGAGCCACTCGCTCGCCACCTCGAGGAGGAGCGCCGGCGGCGGCTTCTCCTCGGGCAGCCGGGCGAGGAACGCCTCGAGCCGCGCGCGCGGCCCCTCGAGCTCGATCTCCACCCCGCGGGTGCCGTTGCGCACCCAGCCGGCGAGCTCGAGCTCCTCGGCGAGGCGGAAGACGAAGGGGCGGAAGCCGACCCCCTGCACCGCGCCCTGGATGGTGAGCCGCAGCCGTGCGTCCATCGCGAGCGCGATTATGCGCGAGCTGGCCCCGGGACCCGGCCCCGGTCCGGGGAAAGGCTCGTAGAATGAGAGCTCGCCGCCGCCGCGGGGGGCTCCCGCCGGCGGGGCCCGCCCGGTCCCACCACCGAGCTGCGAACCGAACCGCCGCGCAGCGCGCGGCAGGAGGCCCACCGATGACCTTCGTCTCCGATCTGAAGCCGGAAGCGCTCTGGCGTCACTTCGACCAGATCCTCACCATCCCGCGGGGCTCGAAGAACGAGGAGGAGATGCGCCGCTACGTGGCCGGCGTGGCCGACCGCCTCGGTCTCGCCGTGCAGGGGGACGGCGCCGGCAACCTCGTGGTCGTCAAGCCCGCCTCGCCGGGGCGCGAGGGGGCGCCGGTGACGATCCTCCAGGCGCATCTCGACATGGTCAACGAGAAGAACTCCGACGTCGACCACGACTTCACCCGCGACCCGCTCGTCCCGCGGCGCGACGGCGACTTCCTCAAGGCCACCGGCACCACGCTCGGCGCCGACAACGGGATCGGGGTGGCGGCGATGCTCGCCGTCGCCGAGGCGAACGACCTCGTGCACGGGCCGCTCGAGCTGCTCTTCACGATCGACGAGGAGACCGGCCTCACCGGCGCCACCGAGCTCGACGCGCGGATGCTCGCGGGCCGGCAGCTGATCAACCTCGACTCGGAAGAGGAGGGGACGCTCACCGTCGGCTGTGCCGGCGGCGCCGGGAGCCGGATCACGCTCCCGCTCGAGCGCGAGGCGCCGGTGCCCGGCGCGACCGCCTGGGAGATCACGGTGGCGGGGCTCAAGGGGGGGCACTCCGGGGTCGACATCCACCTCCAGCGGGGCAACGCGAGCGCGCTGCTCGCGCGCGGCCTCTTCGCCGCCGAGGAGGTGGCGCCGCTGCGGCTCGCCGCCTTCACGGGCGGCGACAAGCACAACGCGATCCCGCGGGAGGCCCGGGCGGTGGTGGTGACGAGCGCGGCGGCCCGCGACGCGGTCCGCGAGGCGTTCGCCCGCGAGCTCGAGGCGGCTCGCGCCGAGCTGCGGACGGCCGATCCGGGGCTGCGTTACGAGATCGCCGAGGTGGCGGTGCCGGAGCGGGTCTGGACCGAAGGGGTCACCCGGCGGGCGCTCGCCCTCCTGCGCACGCTGCCCCACGGCGTGCTCGTGATGAGCTACGACATCCCGGGGCTCGTCGAGACCTCCACCAACCTCGCCACCGTCGCCGAGCGTGACGGCGCCCTCGAGATCCTGATGAGCAACCGCTCCTCGGTCGCCACGGCGCTGCGCGCGGTGCAGGGGCGGCTGCGGGCGCTCGGCGAGCTGGCGGGAGCGAAGGTCGAGTCGCTCGACGGCTATCCGGGCTGGCAGCCGAACCTCGCGAGCCCGCTGCTCGCCGCCTCCCAGCGGGTCCACGAGCGGCTCTTCGGGAAGGCGGCGCACGTCGGGGCGATGCACGCCGGGCTCGAGTGCGGGATCGTCGGGGAGAAGGTGCCGGGGATGGACATGATCTCCTTCGGGCCCACGATCCAGTTCCCGCACTCTCCCGACGAGCAGGTCGAGATCCCGTCGGTCGCGCGCTTCTGGCAGCTGCTCACGGCACTGCTCGCCGACCTCGCGAGCTGACGGCCGGACTTGCGCTCCCGCCGGCGGCCGGCTCCGGACCGGTCGCCGGCGGCGGGCCTTTCAGGGAGCCGCCGGCTCCGGGGCGATCTCGAGCGCCCCTTCGCCGACCCAGTGGGCGAGGAGGGTGCGGATCCGGTAGAGGTCGACGGGAGCCACCTCGTCACAGTCGCGGGCGCGGGCGCCGCCGCGCACCCGCGCCCAGACCGTCCGCACCAGCTCGCCGTCCCGCTCCGTCTCGGGAGCCGTGGGCCGGGCGCCGCCGGCCCGCAGCAGCGCGTCGTCGGGCACGAGGGCCCGGGCCCGGCGCAGCTCGTCGTGCCGCCGCATCGACTCGAGCAGGAGCCCGAGGAGGTCGCGCAGGTCGCCCGGCGGCGGCGGGGCCGCGCCGCTCGTGCGCGTGAACTCGAACGAGCCCGGGAAGGGGAGCTCGAGCAGCTGGTAGAGGGCGGCCTCGCCGCACAGGCGGCCGCTGCGGCAGCTCGCGAACCGGCCGCCGACGAGCCGCATCTCGGCGGCGAGCTGACCGTCGGCGTCGCGGACGAGGAGCCGCCCGGTGGCCTCCGTCTGCTGCAGGTTCTGCAGGAGGCCGGGCAGGCCGAAGAGGTCGAGGTCGCCGGTGAGCGAAGCGCGCTCGGGCTCCGGGACCGGCGTCGCGGGAACCTCGTCTTCGTCCTCCTCGCCGTCTTCCGGCGTGACCACCGGAGCGGGCGCCGCCTTCCCCCCGGCGGCCGCGAGCCTTCCGAACGTGGAATCCGGGAAGCGGGCGGCGAGATCGGCGAGGGCCGCTCGCGCCGCCGGGGCGGTGGTCGCCGCCAGCGCCGTGACCAGGAGCGTGAGCTCCTCGTCCCGGCGGCGCACGACGAAGCCGAGCACGCGGCGGGGGATGAGCTCCTGCAGCTCGGCGAGCAGGCGGGCGAGGACGGGGGGATCGTTCGCCAGGTCGATCCGGCCGAGCTCGCGCAGGCGGGCGAGGCTGTCGCCGGTACCCGGCCGCCGCGCGAGCGCATGCTCGACGAGCGCCCGCCGCCCCTCGGCCGAGCCCTGGTGGACGAGGGCGTGGGCGAGGGCCTGGAAGACCCGGGCGAGCTCCTCGGGCGAGCGGGCCGGCGGGGTGGCGGCCGCGGCCTTTTCGGCCTGCCGGAGACGCTCGACGAGCAGCGGCAGCCCGAGCCCGTCGGGCAGCTGCGCGAGCAGCAGCAGGCTCTCCCGCTGGAACGAGGGGTGCCAGTCGAGGGACGTGAACGGGCCGATCAGCTCGAGCTCCTGGCGGGGATCGCTGCCCGGCTCACGCGGCAGGTGGCGCAGCAGGAAGACGAGGTTGCGCAGGAACCACCAGGCGTTCGCCTCCCTCGCCCCGGCCGCGATGGCGAGGCCGAGCCGCTCGAAGACGATCGGGCGCGCCTCGCGTCCCCAGACCTCGAGCAGCGTGAGCAGCAGGCGGCGCCGCTTCGAGTCGGGCTCCTGATCGAGAGCGTCGAGCAGCTCGCGAGGCGCCCAGCCGGGATGGATCTCGAGCAGCCGCCGCAGCAGCGGGCGGTGGCGGCTCTCGGCGGCGGCTTGGAGGAGCATGGCGGTGTCGTACGCCTCGTGTGCCCGGGAGAAGGCGCGCGCGGCGAGCTGCGGATCGACCTCGCCGTCCCGGGCCATCCGTGCGGCGAGGTCGACGAGGGTGAGCGCCCGCCCGAAGGCTCCCTGGTTGAACTCCTCGGCGGCGCTCTGGACGAGCTCTTTCCACCGCTCCGCCGTGCGGGCGCGGTCGCCGGCGAGACGGACCGCGTGCTCGACGGCCGCCGCGGCCCCGCCCTGCGGCGTGGCGCTCGCACCTTCGGGACGGACCACCGCCCAGTCCGGAAGCGTCGGGATCAGGTTGCGCAGCAGGTCGCGTTCGAGCGCCGGGCCGAGTCCGGCCGTCTGCAGCCGTGCGAGCCGGGAGGAGAGCTCCTCGGCGTTGCCGGCGTCGGCGGCGGCGAGGACGAGGAGCTGCTGGGCCGCTTCCGAAGAGGCGGCGTCCGCCGGCGCGGGGCCGCCGGCGCCGAAGCGCTTCTCGAGCAGGTCGGCGAACCGCTGCAGGCTCGCGAGCGCGGCGGCGGAAAGGGGGGGCGGCGTGGTGCCCGCGGCCGGCGGCGGGCCGGTGGCCGCCGGCACGAAACGGGTCAGGCCGGCCACCGGTGTCCGCGCCCGGCCGGCGCCCGCTCCCGCGCCGAGCTGGGCGATCAGCCCGGCGAGGCGCTCGCGCTGCTCCGGTGGGCAGCGCTGCAGCATTTCGGCGGCGAGCTCCCGGAGGAAGGGAAGGAACCGCGGGTCGGTGACGAGGCCGAGCTCGTGGAGCTGGTGGACCTTGCGCAGCGCATGGAAGAGGAGCTCGGCGGCCGCCAGCTCCCGTGGCCGCAGGCTCGCCTGTTCGAAGGCCCAGCGTGCCAGCAGCTCGCCGGTCAGCGCCGGCGGCCGCGCGAGCAGCTGCTCGACCGCGCCGGCGACCAGCAGCGGCGCGAGCTGATCGGCGAGGTAGAGCTCGAGCTCGTCGAGAGCTTCGCGCAGCTGGGGATCCTCGGCGCGGGTCATGCGGTCTGCCTCGTGTCCGGAGCATATCCCGCCCGGCCGCACGGTACGGGATGCCCCGCCGCGGCTGCTTCCGGGAGCGCGCTCGCGCGCCGCTTCAGTGGCCGCTGCGCGTGCGCAGGGGAGCGCCGTCGACGAGGTCCCGCAGCGCCTGGAAAGGCCCCGCGACGACCGCGGCCCCGGCCGGCACGCCCCGCACCTCGACGTCGAGCCCGCCGATCACCCCGGTTTCGACCGGTGCGAAGCGGGCGTGGCCGGCCTCGGCGAGGAAGAGCCCCGGCCGCTCCGTGCCGCTCTCGTCGGCGCGGAGCACGACCGCCTGCAGGGGGACGGTGAGCACGTCGCGAACCTCCTCGGCGAGGATCCGGACGTCGCAGGTCAGCCCCGGCTTGAGCTCGGCGGCCGGGGTGTCGAGGCGGACGACGACCCGGAACTCCCGCGCCGCGCTCGCGCCGCCCGCGAGCGGCAGCGCGCTCGCCCCGATCTCGACGACGTGGCCGGCGAGCTCGCGTTCCGGAGCCGCTTCGAGGGTCACCCAGGCGGGCTGGCCGATCCGGAGGCGGAGGACGTCGGCCTCGGCCACCTTCACCTCGGCGTCGAGCGCCGAGAGGTCGGAGAGGGTCATGAGGATCGTGCCGGGCTGGTTCTGCACCCCGACGACGACCATCTCCCCTTCGCGCACGGCGAGGCGGGTGACGACGCCGGCCATCGGCGCGGTGATCTCGGTCTTCGCGAGCGCGTCGCGGGCGCGGGTGAGCTGGGCGCGCCCCTGCGCCACGCGGCGGCTGGCGGCCTCGACGCTCGCCGCGGCGGCGTCGGCGGCGGCGGTGGCGGCGTCGAGTTCGGCCTGCGACTGGATCCCCTCGGCGAGCAGCGCCCGGGCGCGACCGGCGGCGAGGCGGGTGTCGGTCGCCCGCGCCTCGGCGGCCGCGAGCTCCCCTTCGAGCGCCCGCACGAGCGCCGCGGCCGCCTCCGCCTCGCTCGCCGCCTGGACCGGATCGATCCGGGCGAGGACCTGCCCCGCCGCGACCCGCTCCCCCTCGGCAACGGTGAGCGCGACGAGGCGGCCCATGACGCTCGAGCCGATGTCGGCCCAGCGGCTGGCGACGATCTCGCCCGAGGCGGTCGCGAACGACTGGAAGAGGGGGCGCGCCGTCACCGTCGCGAGATCGACCGGAACGCCGTGGTCGCGACGGGCGCGCAGCGAGACGAAAGCGATCGCTCCGGCTGCCAGCAGCCCGATGCCGATGATCCAGCGCCACCGCTTCACGAACGACGACTCTAGCACCCGCGGGTGCTAGATTGCCGTTGCCCATGGCCTTCGTCCCGCGCCTGCCCTGCCTCTCGCGCGCCTTCGCGCAGGGCGCGCGTTCGGCGCGCGCCAACCCGCTGCGCAGCGGCCTCGGGGTGCTGGCGATCGCGGTCGCGGTGGCCACGCTCGCGGCGGTGCACACCGCGGTCGAAGGGCTCACCCTCTACGCCCGGCAGAGCACCGCGCGCGCCTTCGGCGCCGACTCGTTCGTGCTCGCCCGGGTCGGCGCCGCGGGACAGGTGTCGCGCCGCGAGCTCGCCCGCAAGCAGGAGCGCAACCCGCCGCTCCGGCGCGCCGATCACCGTTTTCTCGACGCGCATGCCGACGGCCGGTTCGTCTCCGCGCCGCTCGCGCAGCGGAGCGCCGAGGTGAAGCGCGGCAGCCACCGGTTCGAGAACGCCACGGTGGCCGGCACGGGGCACCGGCTGCCCGAGATCCGGGAGCTCGCGATCCGGGAGGGACGGTTCTTCTCGGCCGGCGAGGAGCGGGCCGGCCGGCAGGTGGCGGTGCTCGGGCACGAGGTGGCCGAGGCGCTCTTCCCCGGTCGCGACCCGCTCGGCGGGACGGTGCGGCTCGCCGGCCGCGGGTTCACGGTGATCGGGGTGCAGGAGCGCCTCGGGACCTCCGCCGGGATGTCGCTCGACCGCTCCGTCTGGGTGCCGCTGCCGGCCTGGGAGCGGGCGTACGGGGCGGCGCCGTCGCTCCAGCTCACCGCGCACCCGGCGCCGGGGCAGACGGTGGCGGCGGCCGAGGACCGGGCGCGGGCGACGCTGCGGGCGCGGCGGCGGCTCGGCCCCGGCGTCGCGGACGACTTCGATCTCGTGGCGCCGGAGGCGGCGCGCAGCTTCGCGCTCGCGGTCGCCGGCCGGGTCGGCGGCGTGGCCCCGCTCCTCTCGGCGATGGCGCTGCTCGCGGCGATCGTGGTGGTCGCCAACACCACCCTCGTCTCGGTCGCGCAGCGCACCTTCGAGATCGGCGTCCGCCGGGCGGTGGGGGCGACGCGGGGGCAGATCGTGAGCGAGGTCCTCGCCGAGGCGACGCTGGTGGCGCTCGCGGGCGGCGCGCTCGGCACCGGGGTGGTGGCGCTCGCCACCGACCTGCTCGCCGGGGCGTTCGCGCTCGATCTCGCGCTCACCCCGCGCACGGTAGCGCTGGCGATCGGTCACGCCGCCGGCGCGGGGCTGCTCGCCGGCTGGTACCCGGCGCGGCTGGCGTCGCGGGTGGAGATCATCCGGGCGCTGAGGGCGGAATGAACGGCCGGCGGCGGGGGGCGGTCGGGCGGATCGCGGCGGAGTCGGCGCGGCTGGCGTTCGGGGCGATTCGCAGCCAGCCGCTGCGCTCGCTGCTCGCGATCGCCGGGGTGGTGATCGGGGTGGTCACGGTGGTGCTCGTCACCGCGGTGCTCGCCGGCGTCCGCAGCCAGGTGGCGTTGCTCTTCCGGGAGATCGGCTCGGACAACGTCTTCGCCTATCACCGCACCGGCGATCCGTACTCCCCGCCGGCGGAGGCCGAGGCGCAGCGGCGGCCGCTCGACCCGGCCCTCGCCCCCCGGATCGCGGCGCTCGGCAACGAGATCCGCGACGTCGCGGTGCAGCTGCTCGTGCCGGTGCTCGACGGCGGCCGGCCGCTCGTCGTCCGCGGCGGCGGCAACGAGTCGGAGCAGGCGCTCGTCGAGGGGGTCTCGGCGAACTTCATGGAGATCACCGACGCCGAGCTCGCCGCCGGGCGGCCGTTCACCCCGCTCGAGGAGCGGGTGGGCGCCCGGCTGGCGGTGATGGGAGCGAACGTCGCCCAGGCGCTCTGGGGGCGCGGGCGGGCGACCGGCCGCGAGCTGCGCCTCGGGGGGGTGGCCTTCACGGTGATCGGCGAGGTCGCGCCGCGCCAGGGCGCCGTCTTCGGGGAAAACCGGCAGGACAACGTGATCATGATCCCGCTCGGCACCGCCCGCCGCCTCTATCCGGAGGCCGAGGAGGCGGTCTTCTACATCCAGGCCGAGCCGGGGCGGCGGGAGGCGGCGCGGGCCGAGGTGGAGGCGATCCTCCGCCGCCTGCGCGATCTCGGCCCGGGGGAGCCGAACGACTTCCACCTCTCGACCTCCGACCAGATCATCGCCCAGATCGACCGCCTCGGCGCCCGGATCGGGCTCGTCACCGCGGCGCTCGCGGCGGTCTCGCTCCTGATCGGCGGCCTCGGCATCGCCAACGTGATGATCATCGCGGTCACCGAGCGGACCCGGGAGATCGGCCTGCGCCGCGCGCTCGGGGCGCGGCGGGGGGAGGTACGGCGGCAGTTCCTGCTCGAAGCGGCGATCCTCTCGCTCGCCGGCGGCGCCGCCGGGGTGGTCGTCGCCTCCCTGCTCGGCCTGCTCCTCACCCTCGCGGCGCCGGGGTTCGCGGCGGTGCCGCCGCTCTGGGCGGTCGCCGGCGGCCTCGCGGCGGCCGCCGGCACCGGCCTGCTCGCCGGCTACCTCCCGGCGCGCCGCGCCTCGGCCCTCGATCCGGTCGAGGCGCTGCGCTGGGAGTGAGGCCGGCGCGCCCCCGCGCTCACTCGATCTCGCAGAGGCAGTGGGCGATGACGCCGTTCGGATCGTCGAGCGTCAGAAGCGTCTCGAAGCGGCGTTCGAGCTGTCGCAGCGAGCGGACAGGGGAGAGCCCGCGCGGCGCCTGGTAGGCGTCGCCGACGAAGGAGCTCGCGGTGACGAAGAGCTGCTCGGCCAGCTTCTGCTTCCAGGTGCGCTCCTTCTCGAGGTAGATCAGGCGGGGCTTCTCCTCGAGACCGGCCTTGGCGGTGGCGGCGGCGATCGCGTCGTCGAGGTCGCCGAGCTGATCGACGAGGCCGAGCCGGTGGGCGTCGGCGCCGCTCCAGATCCGGCCGCGGGCGATCCGGTCGACCTCGTCACGGGTCATGTCGCGAGCCTTGCCCACCCGCTCGAGGAACTCCTCGTAGCCGCGGTCGATCATCTGCTGCATCAGCTCCCCGACGCGGGGATCGAGCGCCCGGTCGGGGCGCAGGGCGCCAGAGAGCCAGGTCGTGCCGACGCCGTCGATGGTCGTCCCGAGGTACTTCGCGAGCGGCTTCTGGTAGGTCGGGAGGATGCCGAAGATGCCGATCGAGCCGGTGATCGTGTCGGGGCTCGCCCAGATCTCGTCCGACGAGGTCGCGATCCAGTAGCCGCCCGAAGCCGCGACCGAACCCATCGAGACCACGACCGGCTTGCCGGCGTCGCGGGTCAGCTCGAGCTCGCGCCGGATCACCTCGGAGGCGAAGGCGCTGCCGCCGCCCGAGTCGACCCGCAGGACGACCGCCTTCACCGCCTTGTTCCGCCGGGCCTTGCGGATCAGCGCGGCGGTCGAGTCGCCGCCGATCTCGCCCGGGGGACGGGAGCCGTCGCTGATCGTGCCCTTGGCGATCACGATCCCCACCGCCGGACCCTTCTCCGGCTGCTTGCGCTTCGCGGCGGTCGCCTGGAGGTAATCCTCCATGTCGATGCTGGAGAAGCCGTGGCCGTCCTTCTCCTTGCCCACGAGCTCGATCATCCGCTCGCGAACCTGGTCGCGGGTGGAGAGGTGATCGACGAGGCCGAGAGCGAGCGCCATCTGCGCCGTGTCGCCATGGGCCTCGCGCAGCCGCGCGTTGACCTCCTCGATCCCCCGGGCGATCGCCTCCGGGGTGGTATTCCGGGCGGCGGCGACGTCGCGGAGGTAGGAGTCCCAAAGGTCGCCGAGCACGTCGAGGTACGACTCGCGCGCCTCCTCGGAGATGCCGTCGCGCAGGTACGGCTCCACCGCCGACTTGTACTCGCCGACCCGGAAGATGTTGACGTCGATCTCGTACTTCTCGAGCCCGGCGCGGAAGTACGGCTGCCAGAGGCCGTATCCCTGGAGAATCACCTGCCCGAGCGGGTTGAGATGGATCTCGTCGGCCAGGGCGGCCAGATAGTAGGAGCTGGTGCCGAAGCCGTCCCCCGCCGCGACCACCCGCTTGCCGGTGGCCTTGAAGGCGTCGATCGCCTTCCTGAGATCCTGCAGCTTGCTCGGGCCGATCGCCCCGAGGCTGTCGGTGTCGAGGTAGAGCGCGGTGATCCGGTCGTCGCCGGCGGCAGTCCGGATCGCATCGAGCAGGTCCTTGAGGAGCGTCTCGGTGGTGCCGCCGCCGTCGAGCTTCGCGAGCAGGTGCTGGTACGAATCGCCGGAGAGCTGCTCGACGACCGCGCCGGCCGGTTCGATGACGAGCGCCGCGCCCTTCGGAACCTTCGGCTCGTCACGGCGCAGGAGCGCGACCACCACGAAGACGACGATGAGCAGGAAGAGGAGGTTGAGGCTGAGCCGGCGGCAGCGATCCACGAGCCGCCAGAAGCCGCGCAACAGGCGATAGACGAGGTTGGGCCGAGGGTTGTCCATGTGGGGGGATCCTCCCGAGCGCCGCGGGCGGCGCTGCCCCCGGCTCAACCAGATTCTACGCAGTCGCCGCGGGGTGGTTGCGCGCCGACGGGGCATGACGGGCTCGCGCCTGCCGGTAGACTCCGGCTCGTGTCGCGTCCCGCACCCTGGCAGGCCCTCTCGGATCGTCTCGCCGCCGCCCCGCCGTTTCGTCATCTGGTCGTGCACGGTGGCGACGCCATCCGGCTGCCGCTGCCGGCCGCCGGCTGGCTGCTCGATCTGCTCGCCGAGCGGCGCGGGGTGCCGCTGCTGGTGGTCGTCCCCCACGAGAGCGATGCGCTCGCCCTGCTCGAGGCCGCCGCGCTTGCGGGCGGACAGGCGGCCCTCTTCCCCGCCCCGCCGCTCTCCCCGTACCACGAAGGGGAGCCCTCGCTCGCGGTGCGCTCGCAGGAGGCGGTCGCCCTCGATCTCGCCGCCAGCGGCCGCGCCCGGCTCCTGATCGCGACGGGGCGGGCGCTCTTCCGGCGGCTTCCCGAACCGGCGGCGTTCGCGGCCGCGGCGCGCTCCCTCGCCCCCGGCGGCCTGATCGCTCCCGAGGAGCTCGTCGCCCATCTGCTCGCGCACGGCTACCGGCGGACCGATCTCGTCACCGAGGTGGGCGAGGTGGCGGTACGGGGCGGGCTCGTCGATCTCTACCCGCCGGGCGAGGAGGGGCCGGTACGGCTCGATCTGTTCGGCGACGAGATCGAGTCGGTGCGCCGCTTCGATCCGGTGAGCCAGCGCACCGTGGCGGAGCTCGCCGCGGCGCGGGTGCTGCCGCTCGCGCTCTTCCCCGAAGGTGCGGATGCCGCCGCCGCGCTCGCCGACCGTCTTTCGGTGCTCGCCGGGGCCGCGCCCGGGCTGGAGGTGGCCGAGCAGCTCGCGGCGCTGCGCGGCGCCGGACGGTTCCCCGGCTGGGAGCAGGCGCTGCCGCTCCTCGCCCCGGCGACCGTGGGGCTCGCCGACTACCTGCCGCCGGCGGCGCTCCTGGTTGCCGTCGATCCGCCGGCGCTCGCCGCCGAAGCCGAGCGGCACGCCGACCGCCTCGCGGCCGAGTACACGGCACGCTCCGAACAGCACCGGCTCGCGGTCCCCCCCGAGCTGCTCGAGCTGCCGCTCGCCACGGTCCGGGAGCGGCTCGACGGGGCGGCGATCCGGATCGGCGCGCTCCTCGGCGCCGCGGGGACGGGCCTCGACTTCGGCGGCTCGCTCACCGATATCTTCCACGGGCAGCTGCCCCGCTTCCCCCGGGAGGTGGAGACCGCCCGCGCCCGTGGCGAGCGGCTCCTCGTGGTGGCGGCCGCCGAGCGTTTCGCGGCGCTCGAGGAGCTGCTCGCGGGGCGGGAGATCCCGGTCGGCGGCGCGGGGGTGGAGCTGGTCGAAGGGGAGCTCACCCGGGGCTTCCGCCTGCCGCCGGCCGGCGTGGTCGTCTTCGGGGAGGGGCAGCTCCTCGCCCGGCCCGCGGGGGCGGCGCCGCGGCCCCGGCCGCGCTTCGGGCCGTTCCTCGCGGGGCTGCGCGACCTGAAGGTCGGCGACTACGTCGTCCACGCCGATCACGGGATCGGCCAGTTCGTGGCGCTGCGCTCCGTCGCCGGCGAGGCGGGTCCGCAGCTGCCCGCTTCCCTGCGCGAGCTGCGGCCGGCGGCGCCCGCCGCCGGCGCCGAGGTGGTGGAGATCGCCTACGCCGGCGGCAAGCGGCTGCTCGTGCCGCTCGCCCGCCTCGACCAGCTGCAGAAGTACTCGGGGATCGAGGGGATCGCCCCCCGGCTCGATCAGCTCGGCGGCAGCTCCTGGAACCGCACCAAGGCGCGGGTCAAGCGGAGCCTGCGCGAGATGGCGGGCGAGCTGCTCGCCCTCTACGCCGCCCGCCAGCTCGCCCGGGCGCCGGCGATGGCCGAGGAGACCGATCTCGAGCGGCAGTTCGCCGCCGCCTTCCCGTTCGAGGAGACCGCCGACCAGCTCGAGGCGATCGCCGCGATCCTCGGCGATCTCGAGCGCGAGACGCCGATGGACCGGCTCCTCTGCGGCGACGTCGGCTTCGGCAAGACCGAGGTCGCGCTGCGCGCCGCGTTCCGCGCGGTGGCGGCCGGCTGGCAGGTGGTGGTGCTCGCCCCGACGACGATCCTCGCCGACCAGCACCTCGAGCGGTTCCGGGAGCGGTTCGACGGCTTCCCGGTGCGGGTGGAGATGATCTCCCGCTTCCGCAGCGCCGCCGAGGTGCGCGAGGTGCGGGAGCGGCTCGCGGCAGGGAAGGTGGACATCCTCGTCGGCACCCACCGGCTCCTCTCCCGCGACGTCGCGATCCCGCGGCTCGGGCTCGTGATCGTCGACGAGGAGCAGCGGTTCGGGGTCGCCCAGAAAGAGCGGCTCAAGCAGCTCAAGCAGAACGTCCACGTGCTCGCGATGACCGCCACGCCGCTGCCCCGCACCCTGCAGATGTCGCTCGCCGGGGTGCGCGACCTCTCGGTGATCGAGACCGCTCCGAAGGACCGGCTGGCGGTGGAGACGGCGATCCTGCCGCTCTCCGACGAGCTGGTGCGCGAGGCGATCGAGGCCGAGCTCGACCGCGGCGGGCAGGTCTACTTCGTCCACAACCGGGTCGAGTCGATCGACGAGACCGCGCGCTGGCTCGGCGAGCTCGTGCCGGCGGCGCGGATCACCGTCGGGCACGGTCAGCTCGACGAGCAGGAGCTCCACCGGCGGATGCACGCCTTCACCCGCGGCGAGCACGACGTGCTGGTGGCGACCACGATCATCGAGAACGGGATCGACATCCCGAACGTGAACACGATGCTCGTCCACCGCGCCGACCGGTTCGGCCTCGCGCAGCTCTACCAGCTCCGCGGCCGGGTCGGCCGCAGCCATCAGCTCGGCTACTGCTACCTGCTCGTCGCACCCGACCGGGCGCTCGCGGGCGACGCCCGCAAGCGGCTCGAAGCGCTGCGGGAGTTCACCGAGCTCGGCGCCGGCTTCCGCATCGCCGCGAGGGATCTCGAGATCCGGGGCGCCGGCAACCTGCTCGGCGCCGAGCAGAGCGGGCACATCGGCGAGCTCGGGATCGAGACCTATCTGCGGATGCTCGAGGAGACGGTGCGCGAGCTGCGCGGCGAGGTGATCGAGGAGGCGCCGTCGGTGGCGCTCGACCTGCCGGTGCCGATGGCGATCCCGGCGAGCTACATCGGCGAGGCGAACCTGCGGATGGAGATCTACCGCCGGATGGCGCTCGGCGAGGAGCCGGAGGCGGAGCTGGTGGCCGAGCTCACCGACCGGTTCGGGCCGCCGCCGCCGGAGGTCGCCGCGCTGCTCGCGATCGCGAGCCTCAAGCGTCTCGCCGAGCGGCTGCGGGTGCAGGCGATCGCGGCGCAGGAGGGGAAGATCACGATCCGGCTCCGGCGCGACGCCCGCATCGACATCGACCGGCTGGTCCGGTTCGTCGCCGACCGGCCCGGCACCGCGTTCAGCCCGACCGGCGTGCTCACCCTCGAAACCCGGGGCGAGCCGTGGCTCGAGCTCGCCCGCGATACCCTGGAGGTGCTCTCGTGAGGTCCCCCCGCGCGCTTCCGCTCCTCGTCCTCCTGCTGGGCGCCTGCGGCGCGCCCCGCGATCTCCCCGAGCCGGACGTCGTGGCCCGCATCGGCGGGGAGGACGTGCGGCGTGCCGAGTTCGAGACCTACCTGGTGCGCAACGCCGGCGGCGGGGAGACGCTCGCGAGCGAACCGCTCTCGGTCCTCTTCGACCGGTTCGTCGAAGAGCGGCTGCTCTGCCGGCTCGCCGGCCAGCGGGGGGTGGCCGCCCGCGACGATCCGCCGCGGCGCGCGGTGGACGCCCTCCTCGCCGCCGACGGGCCGCTCGAGCCGACGGCGGAGGAGATCGCTGCCTTCTACCGTGAGCACCGCACAGCGTTCGAACAGCCCGAGCGGGTACGGTTGCGGCAGCTGCTGACCGGCGACCGGCGGGTGGCGGAACGAGCCCGGCGGGAGCTGGCGGCGGGCAGCCCGTTCGACGCCGTCCTGAAACGGGCGCGCCAGGCCGATCCGGCGGCCGATGGCCGGGACGAAGGGGAGCTCCTGCTCGCCGACCTGCCGCCGCTCTTCGCCGGGGCTCTCGCGCGCCTCGGCTCGGGCGAGACGAGCGCGGTGGTGGAGGTCGAGTACGGATTCCACGTCTTCCAGGTCGCCGAGCGGTTGCCGGCGCGTCTGATACCGGAGGCGGAGGCGGCGCCGCAGGTCCGGCGCGAGCTCGCGCGCCGGCAGGCGGATGCCCGGATGCAGGCGCTCCTGGCCGCGGCCGAACGGGCTTTCGCGGTCACGGTGTACGATCGCTCCCTCCCGTTCATCTACAGCGGGAGGTTCCCCGTCGCGAGGCCCTATGGTTAGCTGGCGTTCCCTCCTTTCCCTGCTGCTGCTCGCCGCCGGCGCCGCCGGCGCCGTGGAGAGCAACCGGATCGTGCTCCGGGTCAACGACCGGATCGCGACGCTGCGCGAGTACGAGTCACGCCGCGAGGAGCGGCTCGGGATGATCCTCCACGACCCCGGCCTCGGCGAGAGCGAACGCCGCCAGCTCGTCGAAGAGGTCGGCCGGGCGACGATGAAGGAGCTGTTCGACGAGCTGCTCATCCTCTCCCGGGCCCAGCAGCTGCGAATCATCGTCACCCGCGACCAGCTCGCCCGCGCGATGACGAGCACCCGCGAGCGCTACGGCCTGAGCTCCGAGGCGGAGTTCGCGGCGGCCCTCGCCCAGAGCGGGTTGAGCATCGATCTCTACCGGGCGCGGCTCGAGAAGCAGCTCCAGTGGCAGGAGGTGATCGGCCGCGAGGTGCAGCCCCGGATCAAGGTCGACGAGGAGGCGGTGCAGCGTTTCTACCGCGAGCACGTCGAGGAGTTCCGGCTCCCGGAGCGGATCGAGCTCCAGGAGCTGGTCGTCCGGGAGCAGGCCCGTCCCGATGCCGAGGCGCTGGCGGCGCTGGCGGCGCAGATCCGCGACCGTCTCGCGGCCGGCGAGGCGATCGCCGACGTGGCGGCGAGCCACGCCGCGAGCGGGGAGACCTCCGGGCTCGTCGAGCTCGGCTGGGTGCAGCGCGGGGAGCTCGACGCCGCGCTCGAGGGAGCGGCGTGGGCACTCGAACCGGGGGAGGTCAGCGCGCCGGTCCCGGCCCGGGGGGGCCTGCACATCCTGCGGGTCGTCGCCCGGGAGCCGGCGCGGGTGCGCCCCCTCCAGGAGGTGCGCGAGCGGATCGAGATGATCGAGGAGAACCGGCAGTACGAGCAGGAGATGAAGCGCTATCTCGCCGAGCTCACGGCGCGGGCCTATGTCGCGGAGAACCTCCCCTCCGACGCGGTCGGCTACCGCGAGCTCGCGCCCCCGGCCGAGGTCGATCTGCTGGCCCCGATCCCGCGTCCGGAGGCGACGCCGGAGCCCGAAACCCCGATTCCCTGACGATCCCGCATCACCTGGCCCCGGCGCGCTCCGGCGAGCCGGGGGTTTTGTGTCCCAGTCGGTGGACCAAAATGGACAAAAGTGGAGAAAGGGCCTAGACTCCGGTTCCAAACTCCCGCAGGAGTTGCCGAATCATGTTACGGGGTAGCGCGGTTGCCACCATCGACGACAAAGGGCGCCTCAAGGTGCCGGCCGATCTGCGCCGGACGCTCGAGGAGCGGTGGGGCAGCGACCTCTTCGTCACCTCCGTGCTCGGCGACTCGGCGCTGATCTACCCGCTGCCGGTCTGGGAGGAGATCGAAAGCCGCCTGCTGGCGATGCCCTCCACCGACCGGGTCCGGCAGCGCTTCCTCGAACGGGTCAGCTACTACGGCCAGCAGCTGCGCCTCGACGGCCAGGGCCGGCTGGTGATGCCGCCGATCCTGCGCGAGAGCGCGGGGATCGCCGGCGAGGTGGTGGTCAGCGGCAGCCTCGATCACCTCGTGGTCTGGAACCGCGACCGCTTCGTCCGCAAGCTCGCCGAAGAGCCGTTCACCGAGGACGATTTCCAGGCCCTCGCCCTGCGGGGGGTGTAGAGCGGGGCGGGCGGATGGAGGGGCGCCGTTGGAGGGGAGCCATGAGCCGGTGCTGGTGGCCGAAAGCCTGCGCTGTCTCGCGCCCGGCCGGGGCGGGGTCTTCGTGGACTGCACGGTCGGACTCGGCGGCCACGCCGCCGCGCTGCTCGCCGCCGCCCCGGAAGCCCGGCTGGTCGGCCTCGACCGCGACCCCGAGGCGCTCGCGGGGGCCGCAGCCCGGCTGGCGCCGTTTGCCGGGCGCTGGGAGCTGCACGCCGGCCGCTTCGGCGATCTCGCGGCGCTGCTCGCTCCCCTCGGGCTGCCGCCGCTCGCCGGCATCCTCGCCGACCTGGGCGTCTCTTCCCTGCAGCTCGATCGCGCCGAGCGCGGGTTCAGCTTCCGGCGCGACGGCCCTCTGGACATGCGGATGGGCGGCGGTGGCCCGACGGCGGCCGAGATCGTGAACGAGTATCCGGAAGCCGCCCTCGAGCGGCTGCTGCGTGAGTACGGCGAGGAGCGCGACGCGCGCCGGATCGCGCGCACGCTCGTCGCCACCCGGGCGCGGCAGCCGTTCGCCACCACCGGCGAGCTCGCCCGCGCCGTCGCCGCCGCGAAGGGGGGCGACCGCCGCCGCGAGGGGCGGGTCGATCCGGCCACCCGCACCTTCCAGGCGCTCCGGCTCGAGGTCAACCAGGAGCTCGCCGAGCTCGAGCGCCTGCTCGATCAGGCGATCGAGCTGCTCGATCGCGATGGCCGGCTGGTGGTGATCTCCTACCACAGCCTCGAGGACCGGATCGTCAAACGGCGGCTGCGGGACGCCGCCCGCGGCGAGATCGAGGAGACGACCGGCCAGACCCGGGCCGAGAGCCGGGCGCTCGAGCTGCTCACCCGCAAGCCGCTGCGTCCCGGCCCCGCGGAGCTCGCCGCGAACCCGCGCTCGCGCTCGGCCCGGCTGCGCGCCGCCCGGAGGATCTGACCGTGCCGGTCCCGAGCATCTACGCCCCCCGCCGGCCGGTCGTCAACTCCTACCTCGTGCGGGAGCGGGACCGCCGGCGGCTGCGTGAGCTCGTCTGGGTGGTGGTGATCCTGGCGCCGCTCGCCATCGGGCTGCTCGGCCACATCTGGCTGCGGATCGAACAGGTCCGGGTCGGCTACCGGATCGAGCTGCTCGAGCGGCAGCTCCACCGGAGCGAGCAGAACGAACGGCAGCTGCGCCTCGAGGCGGCCTATCTGGCGAGCCCGGCGCGGGTCGGGGAGCGGGCGGCAGCCGAGCTGGGGATGGGATCGCCCACGCTCGCGCAGCTCGTCTTCGCCGGGGAGG
Organism: Acidobacteriota bacterium; assembly: GCA_012521815.1. GTDB lineage: Bacteria > Acidobacteriota > Thermoanaerobaculia > Multivoradales > JAGPDF01 > JAAYLR01. Next base: position 5,882 of record JAAYLR010000111.1, on the reverse strand, counting down.
CGCGGTGAAGCGGACGCGCCTGCTCATCGTGCTGGCCGTCGCCACGCTCTGGATGGGCGGCGTCGTCTGGCGCCTCTGGAGCGTGCAGGTTCACGACCACGAGAGCTATCTGCGCCGGGCGATGCGGCAGCAGCAGCAGGTGCTCGAGCTCGACCCGCCGCGCGGGACGATCTACGACCGCCGGGGGCGCGAGCTCGCGGTCTCGGTGGCGGTGGAGTCGGCGTTCGCGGTGCCGCGCGAGGTCGGCGAGCCGGATGCCGCGGCGGCGGCGATCGCGCGCCTCACCGGGGCCGACACCGCCCGGCTGCAGCGGCTGCTCGCGAGCGACCGGGAGTTTGTCTGGGTAGCGCGCAAGCTCGACCCGCCGCAGGCGCGGGCGCTGCGTGCCGCGGCGCTGCCCGGCATCTACTTCCTCGAGGAGAGCAAGCGCTACTACCCGATGCGCGAGGTGGCGGCGGCGGTGCTCGGCTACGTCGGCACCGACCACCACGGTCTCGCCGGGCTGGAGGCGGAGTGGGAACGCGCCGTCGCCGGCGTCCCCGGCCGGCGCACGGTGCTGCGCGACGCCCGGCAGACGACGCTCGCCTCCCTCGATCTCGAGATCTCCGAACCGCAGCCGGGGGAGGATCTCGTCCTCACCCTCGACGCGGTGCTCCAGCACATCGCCGAAGAGGAGCTCGCCCGCATCGTCGAGGAACGGCGGGCGCAGAACGGCAGCATCGTCCTGCTCGATCCGCGGAGCGGAGCAGTGCTGGCGATGGCCTCCTGGCCCGGCTTCGATCCCAACCATTTCGCCGCCTCCTCGCCCGAGAGCTGGCGCAACCGGGTGGTGATGGACGCCTACGAGCCCGGCTCGACGTTCAAGATGGTCACCGCGGCCGCCGCGCTCGACGGCGGGCTCGTCTCGCCCGACGACCTCTTCGACTGCGAGATGGGTGGCATCACGCTGGCGAAGACCCGGATCTCCGACCACAAGCCGTTCGGTCTGCTCACCTTCCGCGACGTGATCGCCAAGTCGAGCAACGTCGGGACGATCAAGACCGCGCTGCGCGTGCCCAACGGTCCGTTCTACGAGACGGTGCGCGCCTTCGGCTTCGGCCGGACCACCGGCATCGACCTGCCGGGCGAGAGCGCCGGGCTCCTCCTGCCGGTCGAGCGGTGGGGTCCGACGACGAAGGCGTACGTCTCGTTCGGGCAGGGGATCTCGGTGACCCCGCTCCAGCTCGCCACCGCCTTCGCCGCGGTGGCCAACGGAGGCCGCCTGCTGCGTCCCTACGTCGTCGCCGAGATCGGCCACGAAGGGGCCCGGCGCCGCCTGCACCCCGAGCCGGTCGTGGTCCGCGAGCCGGTCGCGTCGCGGACCGTCGCCACGCTCCGGTCGCTCCTGACCGAGGTGGTCGTGAGCGGCACCGGCAAGCGGGCGGCGATCCCCGGCTACACCGTGGCCGGCAAGACCGGCACCGCACAGAAGGCGGTGCCCGGGATCGGCTACCTGAGCCACGAGTTCATCGCGAGCTTCGTCGGCTTCGCGCCGGTCGAGCAGCCGGTGCTGGTGGCGGCGGTGGCGATCGACGATCCGAAGGGGGGGTACCACGGCGGCGAGGTCGCGGCCCCGGTCTTCCGCCGGGTGGTCGAGCGCGCGCTCCTCTACCTCGGCGTGCCGCCGCGGCGCGAGCCGCTCGAGCGGTGGCCCGGCGAGCCCGTACCGGTGCCGGCCACGCCGGAGCCGGTCCGGATCGCCGACCGGGAGGTCGCGCCGGAGCCGCCGGTCGCGGACGCGCCCCCGGCCGGCCCCGCCCTTCCCGACCTCGTCGGCACGACCGCCCGGGAGGCGATCGCCGGCGTCGCCCGCCTCGGGCTGCGCCCGGTGCTGGTCGGCTCCGGCGTGGTCGAGCGGCAGGAGCCGCCGGCCGGGGCGCCGCTGCCGCCGCGCGGCAGCCCGGTGCAGCTCTACCTCGGCACGGGGGTGAGCTGATGCGCCTCTCGGCACTGGTGGCGGGTCTGCCGCTGCAGGGGTTCGCCGCGGGCGATCCGGAGGTGTCCGGTCTCGCCTACGACTCCCGGCGCGTGGTTCCGGGCGACCTGTTCGTCACCTGGGCGGGCGAGCGTCACGACGGCGCGGCGTTCGCCGGTGACGCCGTGGCCCGGGGCGCCGTGGCGGTGATCGCCGCCGCGCCGCCTCCCGCACCCGCCCCGCCGGTGCCGTGGCTCCTCGCCGCGGCGCCGCGCGCCCTCCTCGGCCCGCTCGCCGCCCGTCTGGAAGGGGATCCCGGCCGCCATCTCACGCTCGTCGGGATCACCGGCACCAACGGCAAGTCGACCGTCGCCGCGCTGGTGGTGGCGATGCTCGAGGCGGCCGGCCGGCCGGCCGGGCTCTTCGGCACCCTTGGCCACCGCTTCCGGGGCGAAGAGCTCGCCGGCGGCGGCCGGACGACGCCGGAGGGCTCCGATCTGGTCGCCGCCTTCGCCACCCTCGTCACCCGCGGCGGCGTCGCGGCGGTGCTGGAGGTCTCCTCGCACGCGCTCGTGCAGGGACGCCTCGCGGGAGTGACCTTCGACATCGCCGCCTTCACGAACCTGAGCCGCGATCACCTCGACTTCCACGGCGCGATGGAGCCGTACTACGCCGCCAAGCGCGTCCTCTTCGACCGGCTCCGGCCGGGCGGCCGCGCGGTCGTCCATCTCGGCGACCCCTGGGGCCGGCGGCTCGCCGGCGAGCTCGCCGCGCCGCTCACCTGCGGCGACGGTGGCGCGGTGTCGGTGGCGGGTCTCGACCTCACGCTCACCGGCAGCCGGCTGCGGCTCCTGACCCCGCGCGGGCCGCTGACGCTCGCGACGCCGCTCGTCGGGCGGTTCCACGCCGTGAACCTGATGCTCGCGGTGGCGATCGCCGAAGCGCTCGCGCTGCCAGGGGAGGCGATCGTCGCGGGCGCGGCGGCGGTCACGCCCCCGGCCGGGCGGATGGAGGCGGTCGCCGCCGGCCAGCCGTTCCCGGTCTTCGTCGACTACGCCCACACCCCGGCGGCGCTCGAAGCGGCGCTGCGCTCGCTGCGCGAGGTCACGGGGCAGCGGGTGGCGGTCGTCTTCGGCTGCGGCGGCGAGCGCGATCCGGGCAAGCGCGCGGAGATGGGCGAGATCGCGGGCCGGCTCGCCGCGCTGCCGATCGTCACCTCCGACAACCCGCGCGGCGAAGATCCGCTCGCGATCATCGCGATGGTCGAGAGCGGGCTGCGCAAGAGCGGCAACCGCGACTACCGGGTGGTGCCCGATCGCCGGGAGGCGATCCGCAAGGCGCTCGCGGTGGCGGGCAGCCAGGGGTACGCGGTGCTCGTGGCCGGCAAGGGGCACGAGCGCGAACAGCTCGTGGGGAGCGCGCGCCTGCCGTTCTCCGACCGTGAGGAGATCGAGCGGGCGCTCGCGGCGGCGCCGGGTGTCACGCCGGCGGAGGCGGGGCGATGAGCCGGTCTCCCGAGCTGCGCGGGCTGCGCCGGACGCTCGTCTACGGCCTCGGCCTCTCGGGGCTCGCGGCCGCCCGGCTGCTGCGCCGCCGGGGGGCCGAGGTGACCGGCTTCGACGACCGTCCGCTCGCGGCCGGCGCGCTCGGCGAGCTCGCGGACGACCCCGGCTTCCGGCTCCTCCCGCCCGGCGTGCCGCCGGCGCTCCCCGCCGGGATCGAGGCCGTGATCGTGAGCCCCGGGGTGCCGGCCGGCCGGCCGCTGCTCGCCGCCGCGCGAGAGCGCGGGGTGCCGGTCGTCGCCGAGGTCGAGCTCGCCTGGCAGCACCTCGACGGCCGGGTTGTGGCGATCACCGGCAGCAACGGCAAGAGCACGACGACCGCGCTCGCCGGGGCGCTCCTCGCGGCCGCCGGGGTGCCGGTCGAGGTCTGCGGGAACATCGGCCGGCCGCTCTCGGCGTGCGTCGAGGGCTCCGCCGGGCGGACCTTCGTCGTCGAGCTCTCCAGCTTCCAGCTCGAGGGGATCACGAGCCTCGCGCCGGTGGCGGCGGCGCTGCTCAATCTCTCGGCCGATCATCTCGATCGCCACGGCGACCTCGCGGGCTACCTCGCCGCCAAGCAGCGGGTCTTCGCCTTCCAGGAGGCCGGGGCGATCGCGGTCGTCAACGCCGACGAGCCCGGCCTCGCCCCGCCGGACCTCGCCGCGCGCCTTCGCCGCTTCTCGCTCACCGGGCCGGTCGCCGACGGCTGCTGGCGCGACGGCGAGCGGGTCGTGGAGCGCGGCCCGGGCGCGGCGCCGGAGGAGCTCTTCCGCCTCGCCGATCTGCCGCTCGCCGGTCCCCATCAGCTCGAGAACGCGATGGCCGCGGCGCTGCTCGCGCTCGCGGCCGGGGCGCCGCGCGCCGGGATTCCGGCGGCGCTCGCGGCCTTCCGGGGGCTGCCGCACCGCCTCCAGCAGGTGGGCGAGCGCGACGGGGTCACCTTCTGGGACGACTCGAAGGGGACGAACGTCGGCGCCACCGTGCGCGCGCTCGAGGGGTTCGCGCCGGCGAGCGTGCACCTGATCCTCGGTGGCCGCTCGAAGGGGACGGATCTCTCCGCGCTCGCCACGGCGGTCGGCCGGGCGGCGCGTGCCGCCTACCTGATCGGCGAGGCCACCGGCGAGCTGGCGCGCGCGCTCGCCGGGGTCTGTCCGCTCCTCGCCTGCGGCACGCTCGACGTGGCAGTGGCCAGGGCGGCGGCCGCCGCCCGGCCGGGGGAGGCGGTCGTCCTCTCGCCGGCCTGCGCGAGCTTCGACCAGTTCCGCGATTTCGTTCACCGGGGCGAGGAGTTCCAGCGGCTCGTGGGCGAGCTCCTCGCCGCGGAGGTGACGCGTGGCTAGGAAGCTCGTCTACGACCGCGTGCTCTTCACCGCCGTGGTGATGCTGGTCGCGCTCGGGCTGGCGATGGTCTACTCCGCCTCCGCGGTGCAGGCGCGAGGACAGGCCTTCAACCCGTATCTGCTCCGGCAGGCGCTGGCGGCGGCGATCGGCTTCGGGCTGATGCTGCTCGCCATGCACGTCGACTACCGGCGGCTGCGCGAGCCGTTCGCCGTCTGGGGGCTGCTCCTCGGGGTGCTCGCGCTGCTCGTGCTCGTGCTGCTCGGGCCGGAACTCAACGCGACCCGCCGCTGGCTCTTCATCGCCGGCCTCACCTTCCAGCCGTCGGAGCTCGCGAAGCTCGCGCTCGTCCTCTATCTCGCGTCGCAGCTCGCGAGGAAGGAGGACCGGGTCAGCAGCAGCGAGCTGCTGCTGCCCGCCGGGCTCGTCACCGGCCTGCTCGCGGGGCTGATCCTGCTCGAGCCCGACCTCGGCACCGCGGTGCTGCTCGTCGCCACCGCGGGGACGATGCTCTTCCTCGCCGGCCTCCCCTGGCGGCACATCCTGCTCGGCGCCGCGGCGCTGGTGCCGCTCGCGGCGCTCGCCATCGCGGCCGCGCCCTACCGGCGTCAGCGCCTGCTCACGTTCCTCGACCCGGAGAGCGACCCTCTCGGCAGCGGCTTCCAGGTGCTCCAGTCGCTCATCGCCGTCGGCTCGGGCGGGCTGTTCGGCCGGGGTCCGGGCGAGAGCCTGCAGAAGCTCCACTTCCTTCCGTACCCGTTCACCGATTTCATCTACGCGATCCTCGCCGAGGAGCTCGGCTTCGTGGGCGCGGTCTTCGTGCTGCTCCTCTTCGCGGCCGTGCTCTGGCGCGGGGTGCGGGCCGGCGTGAACGCGCCCGACAGCTTCGGGCGCTACCTCGCCTGGGGGGTGACGACGGTGCTCGTCCTCCAGGCCCTCATCAACATGAGCGTGGTGCTGGGGCTCTTCCCCACGAAGGGGATGCCGCTGCCGTTCCTCTCCTACGGCGGCTCGTCGATCGTGGTGACCCTCGTGCTCTGCGGACTCCT
>JAAYLR010000110.1 GCA_012521815.1 Acidobacteriota bacterium | reverse complement strand
GTGCCGGCGAGCGCCGCGGCGAGCCGCCGTTCGAGCCGGCCGGCGAGCGGGAGCCACCGCCGGCCGGCGGCCCAGAGGGCGAGCAGGCCGGCACCGGCGGCGACGCCGGCGAGGAGATCGCCGCCGAGCGCCGCGGGGCGCAGGAAGAGCGTGAACGGGATCGGCCCGCCCCGGGCGAGGCCGATCCAGATCGCTCCCGCGCCACCGAGCAGCAGGTAGAAGCCCGCCGCAAGCGGCAGCAGCCGGGGTCTCAATCGTCGAATCGCCGGCCGGTCGCCGCCCAGTCGGCGAGGAAGCGCTCGACGCCGGTGTCGGTGAGCGGGTGACGGTAGAGCTGGGCGAGCACCTTGAACGGGATCGTCGCGACGTCGGCTCCGAGCACCGCGGCCTCGACCACGTGCATCGGGTGGCGCACCGAGGCGACGAGCACCCGGGTCTCGAACGGGTAGTTGCCGTAGATCTCGACGATCTCGCCGATCAGCCGCATGCCGCTCTCGCCGACGTCGTCGAGACGCCCGACGAACGGCGAGACGTAGGCGGCCCCGGCCTTGGCGGCGAGGAGCGCCTGCGCCGCCGAGAAGCAGAGGGTGACGTTGCAGCGGATCTGCTCGGCCGCGAACGCCCGCACCGCCGCGAGCCCGGTCGGCGTGAGCGGCACCTTGACCACGACGTTGGGTGCGAGGCCCGCAAGGCGCCTTCCCTCGTCGAGCATCCCGGGCAGGTCGGTCGCGAGCACCTCGCCCGAGACCGGACCCGGCACCAGCCGGGCGATCTCGGCCACCGTCGGCAGATACGGCTTCCCCTCCCTGGCGATGAGGGTCGGGTTCGTCGTCACCCCGTCGACCATCCCCCAGCCGAGGCCGGTCTCGATCTCACGGAGATTGGCGGTGTCGAGGAAGAACTGCATGGCGTGGTCTCCCGTGGCGCGGTGGAAACCGGATCCTATCGCGCCGTCCGCACCCTCCCGGCGGGCGTCTCAGTGGATCGTCGCCTGGGGGCCGTCGTCGTCCTCGTCGCCGCCGTTCTCCTCCTCGCGCTCGACGACCTTGGCGAAGGCGACGAGGCGGTCGGCGGGGTCGAGGTCGATGAGCTTGACGCCCTGGGTGGAGCGGCCGCTCTCGCGGATGCCGTCGGCGGCGGTGCGGATGATCATTCCCTCCTGGGTGATGAGCACCACCTGGTCGCCGGAGACGACCTGACGCACCCCGACCACGCGGCCGGTCCGTTCGGTGACCCGGAGGTTGATCACCCCGAGACCACCGCGCCCCTGCTCGCGGTAGGCGGCGATCGGCGTCCGCTTGCCGAGGCCCCGCTCGGCGACGGTGAGCACCGCCCCCTCCCGCTCGAGCACCTCCATCCCGACCACCCGGTCGTCCTGACGCAGCGAGATGCCGCGCACCCCGTAGGTGGCACGCCCCATCGGCCGGCAGTCGGACTCGGGGAAGCGGATCGAGTAGCCCTCGGCGGTGGCGAGGAAGAGGTGCTTCTCGCCGTCGGTGATCCGCACCGCGAGGAGCCGGTCCCCGTCGTCGATGTTGATCGCGATGATCCCGCCGGCGCGCGGGTTGCCGTACTCGGCGAGCGCGGTCTTCTTGATCGTCCCCTTCTCGGTCGCGAAGACGAGGTAGCGGTCGGCCGGGAAGTCGCGCACCGCCACCGTGGCGGCCACCCGCTCCTCGGCGGCGAGGTCGAGGAGGTTGACGATCGCCTTGCCCTTCGCCGCCGGCCCGGCCTGCGGGATCTCGTGCACCTTGACCCAGTGCACCCGCCCCGACTGGGTGAAGACGAGCAGGTAGCTGTGGGCCGAGGCGACGAAGAGATGCTCGACGAAATCCCCCTCCTTGGTCGCCATCCCGGTGCGTCCCTTGCCGCCGCGATGCTGCGCGCGGTAGAGCGAGAGCGGCGAGCGCTTGACGTAGCCGGAGTTCGAGACGGTGATCACCATCTCCTCGTCGGCGATCATGTCCTCGATCGTGATGTCGTGCGTCTCGGGGACGATCTCGGTGCGCCGCGGGTCGCCGTACCGCTCCCGGACCTCGGCGAGCTCGCGCTTGATCTCGGCGAGCAGCAGGGCGTCGGAGCCGAGGATCGCGCGCAGGCGATCGATGAGCTGGAGCAGCTCGCGGTACTCGTCGACGAGCTTCTGCCGCTCGAGGCCGGTGAGGCGCTGGAGACGCATCTCGAGGATCGCCTCGGCCTGCACCTGCGAGAAGCCGAAGACGCTCATCAGTCGCTCGCGGGCGATCGCCGGGGTCTCGCTCGCGCGGATCGTCGCGATCACCTCGTCGAGGACGTCGAGCGCCTTGAGCAGCCCCTCGACGATGTGCGCCCGGTCCTCGGCCTTGCGCAGGTCGAACCGGGTCCGGCGGATG
>JAAYLR010000006.1 GCA_012521815.1 Acidobacteriota bacterium | reverse complement strand
GGGAGGCGGGGTCAGGGGGGTGCGGACGTGGGCTCCGGCCGGCCCGCGCCAGAGGCTCGGAGCGGCGGCGTGCGCGACCGGCGGCGGCACCGTCGCGAGCGCCACGACGAGCGCCGGGATCTCGTTGCCGGATGCCGCCCCGAGCGGCGCCGGGTGGCTGCAGGTGCAGCTCGTGGTGAAGCGCCGGCTCCCGTCGGACCGGGCCGCCTCCCGGGCCGCAGCGTCCTGGTGGCAGCGACAGCCGCCGGCGGCGCAGGCGGGGCAGCCGGAGCGCGCGCAGCAGGCGCCTCCGGCACAGCGACAGCCGCGGACCGGCGCGAACCCGGCCAGCGCATCGTGGAGCGCGGGACCGAGCGCGATCGCGATCAGAGAGATCGCCAGCCAGAGGCGGCGCGCGCGGCGGGGCGTCGGCATCCGGAAGAGACTCTACCGCCTCTCCCCCATGCCGGGACGGTTCCAGCCGATCCGCCGGCAGGCCCAGAAGGAGAGGGCGAACCAGACCAGTGTCCGCACGCTCATGGCCACCACCGTCCGGGTCTCGTAGAGGCCCGCCATCACGACGTGGAGACCGAAAGCCGCGAACACCACCACGGTACCCGCGAAGATGGCGAACGTGAGCCCGACGGCCCAGCGGGCCCGCTGCCAGAGGCCGAGGCCGGCCACGACGTAGGCGAACCCCGCGAGGAAGTTGAACCAGAGGACGAACGGCACGTAGTGGCCGGCCGCCTGCCGGGCAGCGTCGCTCCAGAAAAGCACGCCACCCCCCTCGTGGATCGTCAGCAGGCCGAAGAGCACGGCAAGAAGCGGCGGCACCCGGTGCCAGCCGCGCAGCGGCAGCGGCTTCCCGGGAGAGATCGGTGTCGATGAGCGTCTCATGTCCGTTTCCTCGAGCATTTCAGAGACTGTAGTGGATTCCCAGCCCGACGTACGAAGCGTCGGTATCGTAGAACTGCCCCCAGGGCGAGGGGCCTTCATAGATTTCGAGCATCAGGCTCCAGCGCCGGCGCGTTCCCGGTCGCGCGTCCACGGGGGAAAGCTCGAGGCCGGCGCGCAGGCTCCAGGCGACCTTCCAGGCATGCTCTTCGAGGGCCTTCATGTCGATCGCGCCGACCCAGCGGCCGCCCCCGATCCGACCGATGCCGAGGGACCGCCGCGGGTGACGATACTCGACGCCGGCATGGAGGACACCCGACGCCAGGGTCGCCGGCTCGGGATCGATGAGGTACTCGCCACCGCCGAAGAACCGCCACGGTCCGAGGTCCCGGGCGACGAGCACCTCGATCGCCTCGAAGCTCAGGTTGATCCGCTCGGGCTTCTGATGGAGCAGGAACTCGTCTCCGAGATGGGAGCTCTGATGGTAGAGGCTGACTCTTCCGGACCATACCCCACGCCGCCAGGTGACCGGCAGACCGATCACGTAATCGGCGTTGATGAGGTCCGAGGATTCGGTTTCGAGATCGAACTGGGCGAAGACCCCCCCGGCCAGACCGAACTGCCAGCCATCGGTCGGTGTCCGGCCCCGGCGCTCGATGATTCCCAGACGTTCCCCGAAGCCGACGGCGCCCACCGTCGTGCTCTTGTCGCCGGCGCGCGCATGCAGCACCGTGGCGAAAGTGCGCGGCTCTTTCGGATCGCCCAGCAGCGGCTGAAAGAGCTCCTCCTCGGGAAGCCCCACGTAGCGCGATGGCGATGGTGGAGATCCGGCGGGATCGCCCTGGCCGCTGCCGACCGGGCTGCCGCTGGCGACCACGGCGACGAAGAGGAGCAACAGGTGGATGGGAACGGTGAGTGTGAGACGAGGCGTTCGGTTCATTCCCTGATCTCCCTGGCGAGTTTCGTCAGCGCCGCGGCGAAGAGCCCGGCCGCTGCGGTGACGACCGTGTTGACCGCCTGGAGGCGGTGATTGGTCCAGGCGAGCGTGATCGGCCGCAGGCCGTGACCGTCGGCGGCTTCACCCTCGCCGGCGCGATCGGCCCGGTGCGTGATCAGATTGCGCCGGGCCACGAGGTCGCCGACGAGCAGCCGCAAGCCGCTGGCCGACGAGCCGGTCGCCTGTTCGAGGCGCCGCCAGAAATCCCGGATGCCGAGCATGCGGGCCACCCGTTCGATCGACGCGACATCGTGGAGCACCTGACGATCGAAACGAGCGAGCAGGAGCTGGCGCAGACGCTCGTCGGGATCGGACGAGGAACCGAGGCCGACGTACTCCTCGAGCGTCAGGGTCAGGTTGCGAAGCTCGGAGTCGGCTCCCCGGCGGCGCGCCCGGACCACGGTGAGCGCGCTTCCCCGCAGGGTCTCCCACAGGAAGGTCTCCAGCGCCGTACAGGCGACGACGACGGCCTGCCGCAGCAGGAAATCGAGGCCTCCCGCCACCCGCAGCGAGCCCGGGATCCTCGCGGTCGGGCGGAAGAGGATGAGCACATGCGCGTTCGTCGCCATCTGAACCGCATCGGCCCGCTCCTTCCCCCAGCCCTCGGGCAGCGCCTGCAGGAGCTCCTCGTCCGGCACCGACCAGACCAGATCGCCGGCCAGCTGGTACTGCTGCAACAGCCGTTCGGCGACCGCGAAATGCTGCTGAAAGATCGTGAGGGAATGCACGGCTCAACCCGGGTCGATCGTCGCGGTTCGGGGTCGCTCGGGCCTCACAGCTGCCCCTGGGCGCGCTCCACGAGCGCCGTCGCGAGCCGGTAGCTCAGCTCGGCCGCGACGAGCGAGGTCTCCGCCTGGGTGAGCGCGCTCTCGGCGTCGAGAAGGTCGTTCAGGGTGCCCGCTCCCGCTTCGTACCGCGCGCGCGCGAAAGCGACGCTCTGCTCAGCCTCGCTGCGGGTCTCCGTCGCCTGCCGCACCGCCTCCCCGGCGCTGGCGAGCGCGGTCGTCGCGGCCCAGACCTCCTGGCCGATCTGGTCGGCCACCCCGACGGCCTGGGCCTCCAGCATCCTGGCCTCTCGCCGCGCGCGCTCCACGCGATGCGTCTTCGCGAAGCCCGTGAAGATCGGGATCTGCAGCGCGACGCCGACCGACCAGTCCTGGTCTTCCGGCACGAAACCGGAATCCCGCCTCCCGACCCCGATCTCGGCGCGCACCCGGGGACCGAACGACGCGGCGAGAGCGGCGGCCTGCTGGTCGGCGGCGGCGATTCGCTCCTTCGTCGCGGCGAGCTCCGGACGTTGCCGCAGGGCGCGCGCGAGCACCGCCTCCGGATCGGGGCTCTCCGCCCCGGAGCTCCCCTGGGCCGGCGGAGCCACCTCGACCGGACGCGCCGCCGGCAGGCCCATCGCGGTGTTGAGCACCCCCTGCGCGGTGCGCAACTCACCTTCGGCACGGACGATCGCCAGGCGAGCGTCGGCCACCTCGACGCGAGCCCGCAGGACATCGGCCTGCGGCACCGCACCCGCCGCCTTGCGGATCTCCGCGAGCCGCAGATGCTCTCCGGCCCGGCCGGTACGGGCCCGTGCCGCCGCCAGCGCCGCATCGGCGGCCAGCACCCGGTAGAAGGCCTGATGCACCTCGAAGACGACATCCTGACGCACCCGCTCGGCGTCGTTCCTGATCGCGGCGAACCCGGACCTGGCGGCCGCGGTCTCGGCGCGCCGCATGCCGCTGTCATAGAGGGCCCAGCCGACCCGGACCGAGGCGCTCCAGTCGTCGGTGGCACCCAGGGTCGTGGCGAGCGCCGGGAGTCCGGAGGGCAGGAACACGTGCGTGTCGAACCGCCGGTAGCGGGAGTCGACGCCCACCTCCGGGTAATAGGCCGCGCGCGCGACCCCGATCGTCTCCGCGGCCGCGGCGACGCCTTCCGCGGCGGCTTTCAGCGCCGGGTTCTGGTCCAGGGCGATGCGCACCGCGCCCTGCAGATCGAGCGGCTCCGCCCGCGTTCCAGCCGGCGGCGCGGGCGGTGTCACTTCTTCCGCTGCGGTGGAGAGAGCGTCGGGAGCCGCGATCGTCGTGGCGCCGGCCCCGGCCGCACCCAGGAGCAGGCTCGCGGTCAGCGCCGCCGCCGGAATCAGGCGGCCAGGCCGCGACGACAGGAAGGGATATGGAAGGTTCATCGTCTCTTCTCCTCAGGACTGGGTCTTGTGGAACTTCCGCGCCGCGAGGTACAGACTCACCACCCCGAGCACGGTGAGCGCCGCCATCTGGCTCCAGAGGACTCCGGGGCCGACACCCTTGAGAAAGATGCCGCGGATGATCACCAGGTAGTAGCGCAGCGGGTTGAGATAGGTGAGCCACTGCACCGCGTCGGGCATGTTCGCGATCGGGAACATGAAGCCGGAGAGCAGGACGGCCGGGAAGTAGTAGAAAAAGGCGCTCATCATCGCCTGCTGCTGCGTCCGGCTCACCGTCGAGATCAGCAGACCGATACCGATCGTGCTCATCAGGAAGAGAGTGGTGGCCGCGAGGAGCAGCGCCATCGAGCCGCGAATCGGCACCTCGAACCAGAACACCGAGATGGCCGTGATCAGCGCCACGTCGAGGTAGGCGATGAGGGCAAAGGGCAGCGTCTTGCCGAGGATGAACTCGGCCTGGCCGATGGGAGTGACCATGATCTGCTCGATGGTGCCGATCTCCTTTTCCCGCACCACCGCCATCGACGAGAGCATCAGGGTGATGAGGACGACGATCAGCGCGATGACCCCCGGAACGTAGAAGTTCCGGCTGTCGAGATTGGCGTTGAACCAGGCGCGCGTCGCGACGCCGGCGGCGGCGGTCGCGGTTGCCTTCCCCTCCAGACGCGACAGCCGGGAGATCAGGACGTCTTCGTTGTACCGCTCGGCGATGCTGGTGGCGTAGTTGAGGACGATGCCGGCGGTATTGGAATCGGTACCGTCGAGGAGGAGCTGCACCTTCGCGGTCTGCCCGGCGGCGAGCGCCGCTCCGAAACCGGGGTCGAAGCGCAGCACGACACGGGCCGAGCCGTCATCCAGCACCCGCTGTACCTCGCGGTCGCTGGTCACCCGGCCCACTTCGCGAAAGTACCCCGAGCCGAGGAAGCGGGCGATCAGCTCGCGGCTCTCGCCGCTCTGATCGAGATCGTAGATGGCGGTGTGCACGTTGCGGACATCCGTGGTGACCGCGTAGCCGAAGACCAGCGCCTGCACGATCGGCATGAGGATGATGACTCCCTTCATGCGGGGATCGCGCAGGATCTGGATGAACTCCTTGATCAGCATTCTCCAGAGGCGTTCGAACATGGCGCTCACTCCAGG
>JAAYLR010000109.1 GCA_012521815.1 Acidobacteriota bacterium | reverse complement strand
CGGCTGGTTCCAGAGTGAAGGGTACCTGTCGGAGCTCCGGCACCGGAGCCTCGCCACTCCATCCCAGGTCGCACAGACCCTGGGCAAGCTCAAGCGGATCGACGAGCTCGACCAGACCGGCTACCGGGACTACACCAAGAGCTTTCTCGAGATCGTGGGCGAGGACTCGACCCGGAACCGGTTCATCCTCGAAGAGCTGACCCGGCTGGATGCCGAGGGGCGGCACATGCTCGTCTTCTGCTGCAACATCGCCCAGGCCGAGCTGCTCGCCCAGTCCCTGCTCGTGCAGGGAACGCCGGCGGGGCTGATCCATCACCAGATCGACCGCCGGGACCGCCATCACACGGTGGCGCAGTTCCGGCGCCAGGAGCTCCGCATCCTGTTCAACGTCGAAGTGCTCACCACCGGCTTCGACGCTCCCAAGGTCGACACCGTGGTGATGTGCCGGCCGACGCTCTCGCGCATTCTCTACGAGCAGATGGTCGGGAGAGGAATGCGAGGGCCGAAAATGGGCGGCACCGAGTGGTGCGAGATCGTGGACTTCACGACCAACTTCGGCAAGTTCCAGGAGCCCCAGGCCTGGGAGGCGTTCTGGCGCGAATGGCGGCGCCCGGAGAGCGAGGAGCTCGGACCGGTGTTCGAAGGCCTCGGCTGGGAAGTCGTCCCGGCGCAACCCGAGGTAGAGGCCGCACCGAACTGAATGCGGCAGCTGGCTCGATGAGAACGACGACCTCCGACCTCCCCCTCCGCCTCGCCACCTTCGAGTGGCTCGAGGAGCAGAGTGCGATCCACGGGGAGGTGCTGCCCTGGTCGGTGCTGCTCGCGGGATTCGTGCACGAAGGGGTGCGCGTGCCGCTGGTGAGCATGCAGGGAATCTTCACGCCGCGAGCGGGCCGGCTGCCGCTCACCATCCGGACCGCGGTGGGCGGGCCGTACGCGGACGCCTTCGCGGCAAACGGGCTCCTGCTCTACAAGTACCGGGGCACCGATCCGTTCCATCGCGACAACGAGGGGCTGCGGCAGGCGATGCGGGAGCGGGCGCCGCTCGTCTACCTGCACGGACACCGGGAGGGGCGTTACCACGCGATCTGGCCGGGTTTCATCGTCGGCGACAGCCCGGCGACCCTCACCTTCACCGTGGCCGCGGACGAGATGCGGGCGCGCCTGCCGGCGGCCGACGAGGTGGCGTACGAGGACCCTTCCATCCGGCGGGCGTACGTCACCGCGACCGTGCAGCGGCGGATCCACCAGACCGCGTTCCGGGAGCGGGTGCTCGGGGCGTACGGCGAACGGTGCGCGCTCTGCCGGCTGCGCCACCGCGAGCTCCTCGACGCGGCGCACATCCTCCCCGACCGCGAACCGGAGAGCGAGCCCCGCGTGCCCAACGGTCTCGCCCTCTGCAAGCTCCACCACGCCGCCTTCGACAACTACCTGATCACCGTCGCTCCCGACTACCGGGTGCGCGTCCGCCGCGACGTACTCGACGAGGAGGACGGGCCGATGCTTCGCCACGGGCTGCAGGAGATGCACGGGCAGCGGATCATCACTCCGCACCGGCCGGAGCTGCGTCCGGACCGGGAGCTGCTGGCGTGGCGGCTGGAGCGCTTCGAGAAGCGGTAGGAGTCCTCTCCCCTCACCCCTTTACCCCACCCATCGCCCGCCGCCACTCCCGCAGGCCGGTGAGGGCGAGGAGGGTGAAGCCGGCGTAGAGGAGGGCGGTGAGGTGGAGGCCCTTCGCGATGTACATGCCGACGTAGACGAGGTCGACGCCGATCCAGACCGTCCAGTTCGCGAGGCGTTTGCGGGCCTGGAGCCACTGGGCGGCGAGGCTGCCGGTGGTGAGGGCGGAGTCGAGGAAGGGGAAGGCGGCGTCGGTGTGGCGGTGCAGGAGGGTGCCGAGCAGGAGCGCGGCCACCGCCGCCCCGGCGGCGAGCGGGAGCCACTCGCGGCGCGGTGAGCGGGTCACGACGAGCGGCCCGTGATCGGTGCCACCGTGGAGCCAGGCCCACCAGCCGTAGATGGCGAGCGCGAAGTAGATCCCCTGGAGGCCGGCATCGGCGTAGAGGCGGGCGCGGGCGAAGACGACCGCGAAGAGCGTCACGTTGACGAGCCCGACCGGCCAGCACCAGATCTTCTGGCGCACGGTGAGCCAGACGGCGGCGACGCCGGTGAGCACGCCGAGGAGCTCGAGAGGATCGAAGCCGCTCAGAACTGGAACTCCACCCCGAGCACGAAGTGGCGCGGGGCCTGCGGGTAGTAGTACGGGATGCCGTCGAGGCGGGCGCCGCCGCCCTCCTGCACGAGGAACGGGTACGAGTAGCCCGACGCCCAGACCCGGCGCGCGTCGAGGAGGTTGTTCACCTGGAGGCGGAGCCTGGGGTTGCCGGCCTCGAGCCAGCGGCCGGCGGCGAGCTCGGCGGTGAGGTCGACGAGGGTGTAGGCGCGGGTCGCGAGCTGGCGCTCGCCGGTGTTGTCGAGCTGCGCGGGGCCGGCGTGGCGGGCGGCGAGCTCGAGCCGCAGCTCGCGGGTGGCG
>JAAYLR010000108.1 GCA_012521815.1 Acidobacteriota bacterium | reverse complement strand
TTCCAGGAGGGCTTCGAGGCGAGTGACCAGCTGCTCGCCCTTCCCTTCGGCCCGGTCGAGGTTGATCAGGTTGAGCTGCGCGACCATCCCCGCCGCGGTCCCCCCTTCCTCCTCGACGAACCGCTCCCAGTGCCGGCGCGCCGCCGCCGCGTCACCCTCGGCCATCGCGATCTCGCCGAGGTAGAGGTGGGCGATGTCGGCCGCGGCCGGGGCGAAGGTGCGGTCGGCGAGGCGGGTGAAGAGCTCCTTCGCCCGCGCCTGCCGCGCCGCCTCGCTCGGGAAGGTCGGCCGCTCGGCATCGTCCGGCTGTGCTCCCGAGGTCACGATCTCGGCGCCGTAGACGCGCATCGCCCGGGTGAGCTCGTCGCTCGCCTGGTGCTCGCGGCTCCGGTTCCAGAGCCATCCCCCGGCCACCAGCAGGCCGCCAACGAGCAGGGCGGCCCCGCCCCAGATCAGCTGCCGCGCATGTTTTTCCGCGAACTCGATGCTCTGGGAAACGACTTCCGCGAGCTCGTTGCGCTCGAGTTCCTGTTTAGTCAGACGATCGGCCATTCCGGTCTCTCCGCGAATCCCAGGGGAAGAGGGTGGTGCGGCTGGGAGGATTCGAACCCCCGACCAAGAGCTTAGGACGCTCCTGCTCTGTCCAGCTGAGCTACAGCCGCCCGCCGCGCGAGTATAGCTGTCCGCCCCTTCGCCCGTCTCCCGTTCAGTATCGGATCAACGACTCCACTTCGTAGCCCGCGAGCCGCGCGCGGCCGCCGAGCGCCGAGAGCTCGACGACGAAGCCGAAACCCATCACTTCGGCGCCATGGTCGGCGAGCAGCTCGGCGGTCGCCCGCGCGGTGCCGCCGGTCGCCACGAGGTCGTCCACGATCAGCACCCGCTCGCCCGGATGGACGCCGTCGGCGTGCATCTGGATCCGGTCCTGCCCGTACTCCAGGTCGTACGCCCGCTCGATGGTCGCCGCCGGCAGCTTGCCGGGCTTGCGCACCGGCACGAAGCCGGCGTTGAGGTTGTAGGCGAGGATCGGCGCGAACATGAAGCCGCGCGACTCGATCCCCACGACCTTGTCCACCCGGAGGTGGGAGAAGATCCAGGTGAACCGGTCCACCGTCATCCGCAGCGCCAGCGGGTTCGCGAGCAGCGTGGTGATGTCGTAGAAGCGGATCCCGGGCTTGGGGAAGTCCGGGACCTCACGGATGTAGCTCTTCAGATCGTTCACGGCGATCCCCCTCTATCGGATCTCGAAACCGCTCCAGCCCGGATCCTCTCCGGTCCAGACACATTCGATGCCGTCCACCCGCGCCAGCATCGGCCCCTCGGAGAGCGCCGCCGCCAGGTCCGCGAGCGCGGCCGGCCCGCCGGCGGCGGCCACGGCCACCGAACCGTCGGCCTGGTTGGCGACCCAGCCGGCGAGGCCGAGCCCGCGGGCCGTGCGGAGCACGAAACGGCGGAAGCCGACTCCCTGCACCCGACCCCGTACCACCCACCGGGAGGCGCTCCGCTCAACCACGGCGCTCTCCTTCCGGGCCCCGCTGCCAGCCGTGCCGCCCCAGCAGCGGCACGAACGCCACGGCGTCGGCCTCGCGGCGGCGAACCCCGCGCGCCAGCCGCTCGTAGACCACCAGCCGCTGCTGCTGCGCCTCCCCCTCCGGAATCACCAGCCGCCCCCGCGGTCCGAGCTGGTCGAGCAGCGGCCGGGGCAGCGACGGGGCTGCGGCCGCGACCAGGATCCGGTCGAACGGCGCCACCTCGCTCCAGCCGACGGTGCCGTCGAACGCCTGGATCTTGACGTTGGAGATCCCGAGCTGCCGCAGGCGGTGGATCGCCTGGTGCGCGAGCTCGCCGATCAGCTCGAGGCTGTAGACCCAGCGGGCGAGGCGGGCGAGGATCGCGGTCTGATAGCCGGAGCCGGTGCCGACCTCGAGCACCTTGTGGGTCGCTTCGACCTCCAGCAGCTCGGTCATCCGCGCCACCACGAACGGCTGCGAGATCGTCTGGCCGGCGCCGATCGGCAGCGCGTGATCGCCGTACGCCTGTCCCGCGAGGTGCTCACGCACGAAGCGGTGCCGCGGCACCTCGCGCATCGCCGCGAGGACGCGCGGGTCGCGCACCCCCCGCGCCTCGATCGTCTCGCGCACCATCCGCTCGCGGAGCAGGGTGAAGTCGGACACGGCCGGCCGCTCAGCTCCCGAACAGCTGCCGCAGGCGATCCGTGAGCTCGCCGAGCCGGTCGAGCGCCCGGTAATCGGTGAGATCGAGGTGGAGCGGGGTCACCGAAGCGAGGCCATGGATCAGCGCGTGATGGTCGGTGCCCTCGTCGTCGCTCCATTCGGGCGTGCCCGCGATCCAGAAGTAGCGCCGACCGCGCGGATCCTCCTTCTCCACCACCACCTGCCGGTAGACCCGCCGCCCGAGCCGCGCCAGCGCCACCCCGTTGACCGCCCGGGCCGGCAGGTTGACGTTGAGCAGCATGCGGGGTTCGAGCGGCGCCGCGAGCAGCGTGGCCACGAAGCGGCGGGCGAACTCGGCGGCGCGGGGGAAAGACGCCTCCTCGCCGTCCTCGAGGCTGAAGGCCACCGACGGCAGACCGAGCAGGCAGGCCTCGAAGGTGGCGCTCACGGTACCCGAGTAGGTGACGTCGGCGCCGAGGTTGAGGCCCCGGTTGATCCCCGAGACCACGAGCTCCGGCGGCCGCTCGCGCAGCAGCCAGTGGATCGCCAGGTTCACCGCGTCGGTGGGCGTGCCGTCGACCGCGTACCAGCCCGCCTCCATCTCGCGCAGCCGCAACGGCCGGTGGAGCGTGAGCGAATGCCCGCTCGCGCTCTGCTCCCGGTCGGGAGCGACCACGACGACCTCCGCCTCCGGCAGCTCCGAGAGAGCCCGGGCGAGCTCGCGAATCCCTTCGGCCTGGACGCCGTCGTCGTTGGTGACGAGGATTCGGGTCATCGGGGGCGGCCGTGCGGCACGATCGCGCTCAGCGCTTCCAGGCGAGCTGCGGCCCCGAGCGGTCGAGGTACTTCTCGAGCAGCGGGGCAAGGTCGGCGAGCGTGGTCTCCGGCACGAGATGCGCGGGGGTGATCAGCGAGCTCTTCAGCGCGTCGGCGCAGTCGTTCTCCACCCGCTCGTCGAGCGCCGCCACCGCGCGCCGGACCACCTCCTGGGCGAGCGCGGCGTTGCGCTGGACCACCTCCATCACGCCCTCGCCGGAGACCGCCTCTTCCTCCTCGTGCCAGCAGTCGTAGTCGGTGATCATCGCGAGCGAAGCGTAGGCGATCTCGGCCTCGCGGGCGAGCTTCGCCTCCTGGAGGTTCGTCATCCCGATGACGTCCATCCCCCACTGCCGGTAGACCTCCGACTCGGCCCGCGTCGAGAACAGCGGCCCCTCCATGCAGAGGTAGGTGCCGCCCTCGTGGAGGCGCGCTCCGGCCGCCCTGGCGGCCGCCGCCAGGATTCCCGCGAGGCGCGGGCTCACCGGACGGGCGAAGGAGGTGTGGGCGACCAGCCCCCGCCCGAAGAAGGTGTCGGGCCGGTGCCGGGTGCGGTCGAAGAACTGGTCCGGCACGACGATGTCGCCCGGGCGGTAGTCGATCTTCATCGAGCCGACCGCGGAGACCGAGATCAGGAACTCCACCCCGAGCTGCTTGAAGCCGAGGATGTTGGCGCGGTAGTTGAGCTCCGTGGGCAGCAGCCGGTGCCCGCGGGCGTGCCGGGCCAGGAAGGCCACCGTCCGCCCTTCGAGCTCGCCGATCACGTAGGCATCCGAAGGGTCGCCGAACGGGGTCGCCACGCGGCGCTCCTCGCGCACCTCGAGCCCCGTCATCTCGTAGAGGCCGCTGCCCCCGATCACACCAATTCGCACTTCGCCCATGCTCTCCTCCGGCAGATCCTGCGGGCTTCGTCTGGGTCGTGGGGTCCGGGCACGATGCCGCGCCTCAGCTCCCGCGGGACTCTAGCACAGGGGCCGCCATCGCCTGATCGATGGCGAGCGCCGTCGCGAGCGCCCGCCGGCCCGCGGCACCGTCCACGAGCCGCCTCCCGGTCTCCCCCCGGCAGGCGGCGACGAACGCCTCGAGCTCCCGGCGGAGCGGCTCGGCCTTCTCCACGGCGAGATCCGCCGCCTCGATGCGGCGCCCTTCGCCGTCGTCCACCAGCCGGTACCCCTTGATCTCCTGCTCCGGGTAATCGAGCGAGTAGTAGGCCGAGGGCAGGAAGAGGCGAAGCTTGCGCGTCCGTTCGGCGGAGACGCGCGAGGTGGTGAGGTTCGCCACCGCGCCGGAGGCGAGGGCGAGGCGGGCGTTGGCGATGTCGACCCGTCCGGAGAGGACCGCGATCCCCGTGGCCCGCACCTCGACCACCGGCGAGGGGTCGAAGGCGTGGAGGATCTGGAGGTCGTGGACCATGAGGTCGAGCACCACGTCCACGTCGAGGCTCCGGGGAGCGAAGACCCCGAGGCGCTGCGCCTCGACGAACCGGGGAGGGGTGCCGAGGTCGAGGAGGGCCTGCACGGCCGGGTTGAAGAACTCCACGTGCCCGACCGCCAGCACCCGGTCGCCCCGGGCGGCGAGCAGGCGGTCGGCCTCCTCCAGGCTGGCGGCGATCGGCTTCTCCACCAGCAGGTGCTGCCCCCGGCCGAGGATCTCGCCGCCGAGGCTCGCGTGATCGACGGTCGGCACCGCGAGCACCACCGCCTCGACCTCGGCGAGCAGCGGCTCGGGCGTTGCGAAGTGACGGCTGCCGAACTCGGCGGCCACCGCTTCGCCGACCTCCCGCCGCCGGTCGTGAATCCCCACCAGCCGGACGCCGGGCAGCGAGGAGAGGATCCGGGTATGGTGCCGCCCGAGCGCACCGCACCCGATCACGCCGATCGCGAGCGGCTTCACTCCCCGGCCTCCTCGTCGCGGCCGGAGCGTCCGGGCAGGACCCGGCAGACCCCCCGCCGGCTGGCGCGGATCCAGTCGATCAGATAGCGAACCTCCGGCTCGCCGGCATGCTCGCGCTCCAGGATCTCCAGCGCTTCGGCGCTGCGCAGGTGCGAGCGGAGGTAGACGCGGAAGGCCGCATCGAGGGCCGCGATCGTCGCCGCCGGGAACCCCTTGCGCCGCAGGCCGATCCGGTTCAGGCCGTAGAACGCCGGCCGCATTCCCACCGTCTTGGCGAACGGCAGGGCATCGGTCGTCAGGCGCGTGTAGCCGCCGACGTAGGCGTGCCGCCCGATCCGGTTGTGCTGATGGACCGCGGAGAAGGCGCCGACCACGGCGTCGTCGCCGACCTCCACGTGCCCCGCCAGCGTGCCGCAGTTGGCGAAGATCACGCGGTCGCCGACCACGCAGTCGTGGGCCACGTGCGAGTAGACCATGAAGAGGCAGTCGCTGCCGATCCGGGTGACGCCGCCGCCCGGCGCGGTGCCCCGGTGCACGGTGCAGAACTCCCGGAACTGGTTGCGATCGCCGATCTCGAGCGTCACCCGCTCGCCCCGGTGCTTGAGGTCCTGCGGCGCGAAGCCGATCGCCGCATGTCCCGAGATCCGGTTCTCGCAGCCGATCCGCGTCGGGCCTTCGATCTGCGCCCCGGCCCCGATCTCGGTGCCCTCGCCGATCACCACCTCGGCGCCGATCACCGCGTGCGGTCCGACCACGACGCCGGCCGCGAGCTCGGCGGCGGGATCGACCACCGCCGTGGGATGGATTCGCGCGCTCACGCCTCGGCCTCCGTTGCCTGCCGTTCGTCGAGGATCGTCGAGAGCAGCTCCGCCTCCGCGCAGAGCCGCCCGTCGACCAGGGTGCGCCCCTGCACGAGGCAGTGGGCGCGACGGCGGCGCTTGACCAAGATCTCGAACCGGGCCTGATCGCCCGGCACCACCGGATGGCGGAAGCGCGCCCGGTCGACGCCGAGGAAGTAGAGCAGCTTGCCGGCCCGGTCCGGATCCTCGTGCAGCAGGAGTATCCCGCCCGCCTGCGCCATCGCCTCGATCAGCAGCACGCCCGGCACCACCGGATGCTGCGGGAAATGGCCGCAGAAGAACTCCTCGTTGATCGTGAAGTTCTTGATCGCGACGATCCGCTTCCCCGGCTCCATCTCGAGCACGCGATCGATCAGCAGGAAGGGATAGCGGTGCGGCAGCACCGACATCACCCAGCGCACGTCCCAGAATCGTCCCCCCTCAGTCAACGCTCTCCTCCTCTCCCCTTCCTTCCAGCCGCTGCTCGAGGCGCCGCAACCGCGACCGCCAGTCGGCCAGCCGCCGCAGCAGCGCCTGCTGCCGCCGCCAGAGCGGCGCCGGCACGGCCGGGATCCCGGCGACGACCTGGCCGGGTTCGACGTCCTGCATCACCGCCGACTTGGCTGCCACCTGCACCCCCGCCCCCACGACGCGATGATCAGCCACGCCGACCTGGCCCGCCAGCACGACGCCATCGCCGAGACGGGTGCTGCCGGCGATGCCGGTCTGGGCGCAGAGGATGGCGCCGCGGCCGATCGTCACGTTGTGGCCGATCTGCACGAGGTTGTCGATCTTCGCATGCGCGCCGACCGCCGTCACCCCGAGGGTCGCCCGGTCGATCGTGCTGTTGGCGCCGATTTCGACCTCGTCGCCGACCTCCACCCGCCCGACCTGCGGGATCTTGCGCGGCAGCCCGCCGGCCGTGCGGTAGCCGAAGCCGTCGGAACCCACCACGGCCCCGGCGTGCACGATGCTTCCCGCCCCGATCCGGGTGCCGTCGTAGAGCACCGCGTGCGCGTGGAGATGGCAGGCGCCGCCCACCTCGCAGTCGCGGCCGACGACGACGTGGGCGTCGAGGATCGCGGCGGGACCGATCCGGCTTCCCGCCCCCACCACCACGAACGGCCCCACTTCGGCCGCCGGATCGATCCGGGCCGTCGGCTCCACGATCGCGGTCGGATGGACCCCCGCCGTCGCCCGGCGGGGCGGGTGGAGCCGTTCGAGCACGGCGCCGAAAGCTCCCCGGGGGTCGCGCACCACCAGCTGCGCGCCGGTGAACCCCTCGATCCGGGCGGCGACGAGCAGGGCGCCGGCGCGGGAGTCCCGGGCCGCCGTCACCGCGTCCGGCCCGACGGCGAAGGCGAGATCGCGGGGCCCGGCCTCACCCAGCGGCCGCAGCCCCTCGATCTCGAGCGCACCGTCTCCGAGCAGCTCCCCGCCGATCCAGCCGGCGATCTCGGCGAGGCGTACCGCCATCGGTCAGTTGCCCTTCGCGGCGTCGAAGCGCTGGAGGATCAACGGCGTGATGTCGATCGCCTCGTCGGCGTAGACGAGCCCGCTCTGGAACTTGTTGAAGATCAGCGCGTACCCGAACTCCTCGCCCACCTGCTCGATGATCGGCATCACCCGGCGCTCCACCTCGCCCAGCGCGTTCTCCCGCGCCTTGCCGATCTCGCGCTCCGCGTCGTCCTGGAAGCGCCGGAACGAGATCATCTTGTCCTCGAGCTCCTTCTCGAGATCGGCGATCTTGTCGGCGGCGAGCGAGAGGCGGCCGTCGTTGAGCTTGCGGCGCAGGGCCTCGATCTCGTCCTGCTTCGCCTTGCCCTCGGCGACCTTGGCGTCCTGGAGGTTCTTGAGGCGGCCGAGCGCCTCCTTGCCGACGGCGGAGTCGGTCACCAGGCGCTGCACGTCGATGAGCGCGATCTTCAGCGGCCGCTCGGCGCCCTGCGCCCGCACTGCGGGAACGGCGGCGAAGAGCAGCGCGAGCAGCGCGAAGATGGCGGGGATGAACTGACGGCTACGGCTCATGGACATTCTCTCCTCTGGGATGGCGTTCTCGGCGACCGCTCAGAAGGTCGCACCGATGCTGAAACGGAACGTCTCGAAGCTGTCGTACGGCAGCTCGTTGAGATTGACGGAGTAGATGAAACGGAGGGGGGCGCCGAAGACCGGCACGAAGATCCGCAGCTCGACGCCCGCGCTCGTGCGCATGTTGCCGAGGTCGAGCGACTGCTTCTCGCCGATGACGGTGCCGCCATCCGCGAAGAGCAGCAGCCGGAACGGGCCGCCGAGCAGGAAGTGGTACTCGAGATTCAGCTGCAGATACCGGTTGCCGCCGAACGGGAAACCGTACTCGTCGTAGAGGATGTTCCCCTGCTTGTCCCGCACCGAGATCGAGCGGTACCGGAAGCCGCGCACGCTCGTCTCGCCGCCGAGGAAGTACCGTTCGAAGAAGGAGAGCTCGTGCCCCTTGTACGGCTCGATCCAGCCCGCCTCGACGTTGGTGGCCAGCACCATCCGCAGCTGCTGCCCCGGCATCGGCTTGAACCAGGAGAAACCGACCTCGGGGCGGTAGAAGTAGGCATCGCCGCCGAGGAAGCCGCCCGCGTACTCGAACGAAGCGGAGAAGCGCATCCCCCGGGTCGGTTCGGTCCGGCTGTCGCGGCTCTCGTAGAGGAACATCGGCCGCAGGGACGACTGGTCGAGCCGGAAGCGCTGCAGGATCTGCTCCTCTTCGGGGCTGAAATAGCTGCGCTGATCGTCGAGGCGCTGGCGGTTGTAGCTCAGGCTCACCGAGCTGAACAGGCCGAGAGAGCGCCCGTAGGTGATGATGCCGCCCTCGCTCTTCCGTTCGAACTCCTGCCCGAAGAGCTGACGGTAGTTGATGTCGGACTTGAAGAGCTGGATCCCCAGCGACTGCGGCCGGTCGAGGAACCAGGGCATGAAATAGGAGGTGTTGAGCTCGGTGCTGTAGGGACCGGCCTGATAGGCGACGCCCAGCGACTCGCCGCGGCCCATGAAGTTCTGCGTGCGCACCGAGGCCTGCCCGAAGAAGCTCTCGCCCTCCCGCCAGCCGGCTCCGAACTGCAGCTCGGTCCGGTCCTTCTCCTCGCCCTTGACGAGGAGATCGACCGTCTTCTTCTCGCTGTCGAAGTTCGAGAAGGAGACCGGATCGTCCTCGTTGAGCTTGAAATAGCCCAGCTGGTTGATCTTGAAGAGGCTGCTCTTCATCGCGCCCATGTTGAGCACGGTACCTTCCTGCACCCGGAACTCGCGGCGCAGGACCTTGTCGCGGGTCGTCGTGTTGCCCTCGAACTCCAGGCGTCCCACGAGGTACTGGTCGCCCTCGTAGATCTTCACCCGCAGGTCGGCGACCTGGTCCGCGCGCTCCACCAGCTCCGGCTCGACCTGCGCGTAGATGTGGCCGAAGTTGTTGTAGGTCTCGCGGATCTCCTTGATGCTCTCGTCCATCGCCTTGGCGCTCAGCCAGCCCCCCGGCCGGCGGCGGAAGCGGCGCAGGATGGTCTCGTCCGAGAAGACCTTGTTGCCTTCGATGGTGATCTCGCCGAGCCGCCAGCGTTCCCCTTCCTCGATCGGGATCTCGAGGAAGAGCCGGCGCTTCTGCTCCTTCGGGCTCTTCGCGTTCGGATGCTGCGCCCGGACCTCGATCTTCGGCTCGCCGATGGCGACGTTCTTGTAGCCGGCGGCGCGATAGACCTTGCGGACGTTCTCGAGATCCTCCTGGAAGGTCGCGGGGTTGTAGATGTCGCGCTTGAGGAGGCGAACGAAGGGACCGGTCTCCTTCGTCTTCTTCATCGCCCAGTGCAGGCGCCAGGTGCGGAAGACCTCGGCCCCGGGGAAGGTGATCTTCCGGATCCGGACCCGGTCGCCCTCGTCCACGCTGACGATCAGCCGGCGCTCGTTCGGGCTCACCTCGTCGAGGCGCGTGTGCACCTCGGCGAACCGGTAGCCCTTCTCCCGGTAGAGCTCCTCGATCGCGGCGGCGAGACGGGCGATCTCGCCGAGGCTCGCGGCGGAGCCTTCCCGCACGTCGATCTGCTCCTTCGCGATCCGCTCGGTGACGTCGGTACGGCTGACTTTCTTGAGCCCCTCGTAATCGATCCCGCGCAGGGTCGGCCGCTCGGTCACCCGGATGATCAGCCGGACTCCCTCCGGGACCTCCTCCTCCCGCACCGCGATGTCGTCGATCAGCCGCCGCTCCCAGAGGAGGTGGATCGCGCGATCGAGGGCTTCCGGATCGTAGGGACGCCCCTCCGAGATGTCGAGGTAGTACTTCAGGGTCTCGGGCGGCAACGCCCGGAGCCCCTCGAGCTCGATCGCCGCGATCGGGCGCTCCGCCGCCCGGGCCGTACCACCCGCGTTGCCGCAGAGCACGGCCAAGATCGCCACCAGGAGCCGCCGCAGCCGAAATCGTCTCATGAGCTCTCGTTCCTCCCCCCGTTGCGGACGTGCCGCGCCGGCCTGCCGCCCCCGTGTTGCAAATCCGGCGCCACGGGCGGCTTCGCCTCCGCTCTCAACCCGCCGCCGGCTCCGCGGCGCGCGGCCGGGCTGCGAGGCTGAGCTCGTCGCCTGCGAGGTCGACCTCGATCAGCTCGATCTCCTCCCCCCGCCGTTCGATGAGGATCTCGGAGACCGGGTCCTGGATGTACCGCTGGATGGTGCGCCGCAGCGGACGGGCGCCGGTCGCGGCATCGATCCCCGCGCGGGCGAGCAGCCAGAGCCGGGCCGGCTCGGAGACCTCCACGCGCAGGTGGCGCTGGGCCAGGGTCTCGTTGACGTCGGCGAGCAGGATGTCGACGATCGCGCGCAGCTCCGGCTCCCCGAGCGGGTTGAAGACGATCACCTCGTCGATCCGGTTGATCAGCTCCGGGCTGAAGATCCTTCGCAGCTCGGCGAGGATCTCCTCCTCGATCCGCCGCTGCGTCTCTTCCCGATCGCCGCCGACGAACCCCATCCGGCCGCCGCGGGCGACCAGCTTGCTGCCGGCGTTCGAGGTCATGAGCACGAGGCAGTTGCGGAAGTCGACCGGGTTGCCGTAGGCGTCGGTGAGGGTGCCGTCGTCGAGGATCTGGAGCAGGAGGTTGGCGACCTCCGGGTGCGCCTTCTCGATCTCGTCGAAGAGGATGACCGCGTACGGCTGGCGCCGGATCCGTTCGGTGAGCTGCCCCCCCTCTTCGTGACCGACGTAGCCGGGCGGCGAGCCGATCAGGCGCGAGATCGCGTGCTTCTCCATGTACTCGGACATGTCGAAGCGCACCAGCGCCGTCTGGCTGCCGAAGAGGAACTCCGCGAGCCGCCGCGCGACCTCCGTCTTGCCCACTCCCGACGGGCCGAGGAAGACGAACGAACCGACCGGACGCTGGGGATTCGCGACGCCGAGGCGGGAGCGGCGGATGGCTCGGGAGATCGCCGCGATCGCGCGATCCTGGCCGACGACCCGCCGCCGCAGCGTCGCCTCCATGCCGCGCAGCTTCTCCGCTTCGTCGTGCTCGAGGTGGGCCAGCGGGATCCCCGTCCAGGCGGCGACCACCTCCTCCACGTCCCGGCGCGTGACCTCCAGCAGCCCCTCCTCTTCGATCGCGCTGCCCATCCGGGCGACCTCGTCGCGCAGCTCGATCTCCCGCTCGCGCAGGCGCACCGCCCGCTCGAAATCCTTCTCCGAGATCGCCGCCTTCATCTCCCGGACGACCTGGCGCACCTCGAGCTCGACGCGGTGCAGCTGCTGGGTGTCGCGCACCCGGCGCAGCTTCACCTTCGCGCCGGCCTCGTCGAGCACGTCGATCGCCTTGTCCGGCTGGTGGCGGTCGGGGATGTAGCGCGACGACTGATAGATCGCCGTGCGCAGGGCTTCGTCCTGATAACGAACCTGGTGGAAGCTCTCGTACCGGTCCTTGATGCCGGCGAGGATCTGATAGGTCTCCTCGTTGGTGGCGGGGCTCACCTGGATCGCCTGGAACCGCCGGAGCAGCGACCGGTCCTTCTCGACGTACTTCCGGTACTCCTTGAGCGTGGTGGCCCCGATGCAGGAGATCTCGCCGCGCGAGAGCGCCGGCTTGAGGATGTTGGCGGCGTCGAGCGAGCCCTCCGCCGAGCCGGCGCCGATCAGCGCGTGGATCTCGTCGATGAAGACGATCGTCTCCCTCGCCTCGCGCAGCTCCTTGAGGATCCCCTTCAGCCGCTCCTCGAACTGTCCGCGGTACTTGGTGCCCGCCACGATCAGGGAGAGATCGAGCGCGACCAGCCGGCGATTGGCGAGGAAGACCGGCACCCGCCCGTCGGCGATCCGTTGCGCGAGACCCTCGACGATCGCGGTCTTGCCGACCCCCGGCTCGCCGAGCAGGATCGGGTTGTTTTTCGTCCGCCGCGAGAGGATCTGGATGATCCGGTCGACCTCCTCCTCGCGTCCCACGAGAGGATCGAACGCCCCCTGCGCGGCGAGCCCGGTCAGATCGCGTCCGAACTCGGCGAGAAACGGGAGATCCCGCTTCGGCTGCTTCGACTCGTGCTCCCGGGAGAGCGTCTCGATCTCGTCGCGAACGCCGAGCACGTCGAGGCCGTGCTCCTCGAGGAGGCGCATCCCGAGCGAGCCCTCGGTCCGCAGGACTCCCAGCAGCAGGTGCTCGCACCCGACCAGCGGATGCCCGAGCCCCTCCGCCTCCTGGGCCGCGAAGGCGAGGACCCGCTTCGCCTCTTCCGAGAGCGGCAGCTCGGCGGTCGAGGAGAGGCGCTCCACGAACGGCTTCTCCCCCTCGATCTCACGGCGCAGCTCGTCGGGACGCACCTGATAGCGATGCAGGATCTCGGTGACGCCCTCCGCGCCCTCGCGCAGGATCCCGAGCAGGAGGTGCTCGGATTCGATGACCCGGCTGCCGAGCTTGGAGGCTTCGTAGCGGGCGAAGAAGAGCGCCCGGCGTGCCCGCTCGCTGTACTTCTCGAACATCCCCGTGCGTCTCCCGGCCTCGCTGCGAAACTCTTCGGAATCAGCGCGATAGCTCGTGCAGTGCGCCGTTCTGGAGACGGAGCACTCTAGCACACCGGCGGGCCATCCCCGGGTTGTGGGTCACCAGCAGGCTGGTCGTGCCGTGGGCGCGGGCGAGCTCGAGCAGCAGGGCGAAGACCTGCTCGCCGCTGGCGGGATCGAGGTTCCCGGTGGGTTCGTCGGCGAGCAGCAGCGAGGGCTCGAGCAGGAGGGCGCGGCAGAGCGCGACGCGCTGCTGCTCGCCTCCGGAGAGCTGCCCCGGAAAATGCGTGGCCCGGTCGGCGAGCCCGACCGCGGCGAGGAGCTCGCCGGCCCGGCGCCGCCACGACGCGAGCGGCAGCCGGGCGATGCGCGCCGGCATGAGCACGTTCTCGGCGGCCGTGAAGTCGGCGAGCAGCTGATAGAACTGGAAGACGAAGCCGACGGTCTGGCAGCGGTAGCGGGCGAGCTCCTC
Source organism: Acidobacteriota bacterium (assembly GCA_012521815.1). Taxonomy (GTDB): domain Bacteria; phylum Acidobacteriota; class Thermoanaerobaculia; order Multivoradales; family JAGPDF01; genus JAAYLR01. Next base: position 8,022 of record JAAYLR010000108.1, on the reverse strand, counting down.
GGCGTCGAGCCCCGCGAGCGCTCGGCCGCCCACCGCGAGCTCGCCGCGGTCGGGGCTGTCGAGCCCGCCGACGAGGTGCAGGAGGGTCGACTTGCCGGAGCCGGAAGGCCCTTCGATCGCCACCAGCTCGCCCGGCGCCACGTCGAGATCGACGCCGCGGAGGACCTCCACCACGCGCTCGCCGTCGCGGTACGACTTCACGAGGCCGCGCGCCCGCACCTCGACGCTCACCGGCGCACCGCCTCCACCGGCCGCATCTCGGCCAGCCGTCGCGTCCCCCAGCGCGAGCAGAGGAACGTGAGGAGCAGCGCCACCCCGAGCACCGTCCCCAACTCCAGCCACTCCACCGCGAACGGCAGGTAGTCGAGGAAGTAGACCTGCGCCGGGAGCTTCACGAGGTGCCAGCGGTCGAGCAGCCGTGCGACCACGACCCCGAGCAGACCGCCCGCCAGCGCCCCGCCGCCGCCCACGATCAGGCCGAGGAGGGTGAAGAGGCGGCCGAGCTCGCGCGGCGCCGCTCCCATCGCCGCCAGCGCTCCGAGCTCCCGCCAGCGGCTCGACTGCAGGAGCGCGAGGTCGGCCACCAGCACGAGAGCCGCCACCACCACGATCAGGGAGACCGCCGCGAACATCACCGCCCGCTCGAGATGGAGGGCGAAGAAGAGGGGCCGGTTGAGATCCTGCCAGGTCCGCACCACGCTCCCCGGGGGCAGGAGCGCGCGCAGCCGCCCGGCGACGGCCAGCGCCGTGTCGAGACCGCCGGTGGCGATCTCGAGCTGCGGCGCGCCCGCCGGCAGGAGCCCCGCGGCGAGATCGAGAGGCAGCGCCACCCGGTCTCCCCGTTCGGTCCGGCCGCTCTTGAAGAGGCCGGCCACGGCGAGCGACCGCATCCGGGGCTGCGGCCCCACGGGGGTGAGGGTCGGCCGGGCGCCGACCAGCTCCACCCAGTCGCCGGGGCGCACGCCGAGCCGGGCGGCGAGGTCATCGCCCACGACCACCCCCTCGACGCCGGCCACCAGCTCCGCATCCGGGAACGAGCGCGGCAGCCGCTCGGAGAAGGCCACGACCTCCACCTCGCGAGCCACTCCGGCCGCGAGCAGCCAGCCGCGGGCCCGCGCGAACCGCTGCACGAACTCCACCCCGTCCACCGCGGCGAGCTCCGTGGCGAGCCGCCCGGCGTCCGCTCCCGGCGGGAGCTCGATCTCGAGCTGCGGGGTGCGGGCCAGGATCTCCGCCCGCAGCGCCTGCTGCAGGCCCGAGAGCGCGGCGAGGGCGAGCACCAGCGCCGCCACGCCGAGCGCGATTCCCCCGGCGGCGACCGCGGAGAGGAAGCTGGTGGCGGCATCGCGCCGCGTGCTGCGTGCGAAACGGGGCGCGAGCTGCCAGGCGAGCGGGAGGGGGCGCACGGCTTGCGGCGGCCGTCCTCAGCCGCGCTCCGGCCGCAGCAGCGGGAAGAGGATCACGTCGCGGATCGACGGGCGATCGGCGAAGAGCATCGTGAGCCGGTCGATGCCGATCCCGCAGCCGCCCGCCGGCGGCATCCCGTGCTCGAGGGCCCGCACGTAATCCTCGTCGAACCGGTGCGCCTCGTCGTCCCCGGCGGCACGGGCCCGAAGCTGCTCCCGGAACCGCTCCGCCTGCACGTCCGGATCGTTGAGCTCGGAGAAGGCGTTGGCGACCTCCATCCCGCCGAGGTAGAGCTCGAACCGCTCGGTGAAGCGGGGATCGTCGGGCCGCGGCTTGGCGAGCGGCGAGACCTCGACCGGGTAGTCGAGCACGAACGTCGGCTGGATCAGCGCCGGCTCGACGCGCGCCTCGAAGAGCGCCATCAGCAGGTGTCCGTACGCTCCCGGCTGCCCGGCGAGCGGCGCGCCGGCCGCGAGCGCCGCCGGCCGCTCCACCTCCAGCCGTTCGCACCAGCCCGCGAGCTGCGCCGCCGTCTCGACCTCCGCCACCGGGACCCCGAGCGCGCCCGCCACCGCCTCGCGCATCGGCAGCCGCGTCCACGGCCGCTCTCCGAGCCGCAGCGTCTCGCCCCGGCAGGTGAGCTCCGCGCCGCCGAGCAGGTCGTGCGCGAGGCCGGCGAGCATCTCCTCGACGAGATCCATGAGCTGGAGGTAGTCGCTGTACGCTTGGTAGAACTCCAGCATCGTGAACTCGGGGTTGTGCTGGGTCGAGATCCCCTCGTTGCGGAAGTTGCGGTTGATCTCGTAGACCCGGTGGAGGCCGCCGACGAGGAGCCGCTTCAGATAGAGCTCCGGAGCGATGCGCAGGTAGAGCTCGAGATCGAGCGCGTGGTGGTGGGTGACGAACGGCCGCGCCGTGGCGCCGCCCGGCAGCGGCTGCATCATCGGCGTCTCGACCTCGAGGAACCCCCGGGCGTCGAGGAAGGCGCGGATCCCCCGCACCAGCGCCGAGCGCAGCTCGAAGACCCGCCGGGAGTCCGGGTTCGCCACCAGATCGAGGTAGCGCTGCCGGTAGCGGATCTCGATGTCGGTGAGCCCGTGCCACTTCTCCGGCAGCGGCCGCACCGCCTTGGCGAGCAGGCCGAGCTCGGCGGTGTCGAGCGAGAGCTCTCCGGCCCGGGTGCGGATCAGCCGCCCCCGGGCGACGAGGTAGTCGCCGAGATCGAGATGGTCGAGCACGGCGCGCGAGCGCTCGTCGAGCCGGGCCGGGCGCACGAGCAGCTGCAGCTTGGCGCGCCCGTCGTGGAGATCGAGGAAGCGGGTCCTGCCCATGTCGCGGACCGCGCGCAGCCGTCCGGGGACCCGCAGCTCCACCCCCGCTTCCTCCAGCTCCTCGGCGCTGCTCGCGCCGTAGCGGGCGTGGACCGCCGACGGCTCCGCGTCGACCCCGGCGCGGGCCGGATACGCCTCGATCCCGAGCGCACGCAGGGCCTCGCGCTTCGCGCGCCGGTTGGCGATCTGGTCGTCGAGCTCCGACATCGCCGGGGAGGATACCGCAGCGCGCCCCCGTCTGCCGCCCCGGCGGGCGGCGGGGCGCTGGTAGAGTCGCTCGCATGGAACATTACGCCGTCGAGCTGGATCTCGAGGTCGCCCGCTGGGATGCCCGCGGCTGGCCCCGCCCCGACGTGGCGCTCGTCGCGGGCTCCGGTCTCGGAGTGGAGCTGGGCTCGCCGTTCGCGAGCCGCCCGCTCGGAGACTTCCTGCCGTTTCCGGTGCACGCGGTCTCCGGGCACGCGCTCGCCATCGACCTGTTCACGCTGGGCGGGCGCACCGTCCTCTATTTCCGGGGACGGCTGCACGCCTACCAGGGCTACGAGCCGGGGCAGGTGGTCTTCCCCGTGCGCCTCGCCGCGCGGCTCGGGACCGGGGCGCTGGTGCTCACCAACGCCGCCGGCGGGGTCGATCCCGCCCTCGCGGCCGGCGATCTCGCGCTGATCACCGACCAGCTCAACCTCACCGGCCGCACCCCGCTCTGGGGGGAGCCGCCGGCCGAATGGGGTCCCCGCTTCCCCGACCTCGCCAATGCGTTTGATCCCCGCTTGCGCCGGCTCGCGCGGCGGGAGGCCGAGAAGCTCGGCATCCCGCTCGCGGAGGGCGTCTACGCCGGACTGCCGGGACCGGCCTACGAGACCCCGGCCGAGGTCCGCATGCTCCGCACCCTCGGGGCGGGGCTCGTCGGGATGTCCACGGTCCTCGAGGTGATCGCCGCGCGCCACCTCGGCCTGGCCTGTCTCGGGATCTCGCTGGTCTCCAACCCGGCGGCGGGGGTCGCGGAGTCGCCGCTGCGCCACGAGGACGTGCTCGCGGCGGGGCAGGCGGCCACCGGCCGCCTCCGGCGCCTCCTCGACGCCATCCTGACCGCCCCCGACCTGCTTCCGGAAGCGGCCCCGAACCCCTGAGAGCGAGCGGTCAGCTCGTCGGCCGGTTGACGAGCAGCCAGAGGCCGGAATAGTCGCGGATCAGGCGCATCCGCAGGAGCTGGAGGGCCTGCGCCTCGCCGAAGCTGCCGTCCTGGATCGCGAGATCCATGAAGTGCTGGAAGCGCTGCACGAACGAGTCCGCCAGCCGTGTCGTCTGGCGGGCCTTGCCGAAGACCGGCGCGTCGCGGGTGACCGCGGACTCGTCGAGGAGACCCATGATCGCTTCGGCCTCCTCGTTGATCTTGGAGCGCAGCGCCGCGGCCTCGAGGAGGAACCGTTCGACCTCGGAGTCCATCGGCCCGTTGCCGGCCAGGCGGCGGTACGCCACCACCTCGCGCGCCTCGAGGCGGAGCGGAAAGACCTCGGGCAACACCGTGACGCTCTTGGGAGGCAGCGCTTCACCGGCCCCCTCCAGCGCTTCGATGATGCGGGCGAAGTAGGGACCGAGGAGCTCATCACGCGCCGCGAGGCTGGCGGTCGCGGCGGTCGCGTCGCCGTCCGCGGCCGGGGTATCACCGGCCGTCGGCCCCGTTCCGGCCGCGAGCGGATCCGGACTCTGCCCCTGTCCGGTGAGGCGCGGGAGCAGGTTCCTGACCTGCCGCCGGATCGCCATCAGCTCGTCGAGCTTGACGTCGTCCTGCCGCTGCCGGCGCTCGAACTGATCGACGGTGGTGCGCAGTTCGGCGAGCTCCTGGTCGAGGGCGGGGTCGCTCGCCACCCGCCCCTCCATCTCGAAGATCTGCTGGTAGTCGGAGGCGAGCTGCTCCTCCTCGAGCCGGTACGAGCGCTGGACGGCCGCCTTGAGGGTCAGGTTGGCGTCGACCACCGCGAGCAGCAGCTCGGGTTCGAAGAAGAGGGGGCCGAGCTGATGCTTGAGGTCCCGGTGCCGGCGCACCAGCCCCCGCTGGTGCAACTCCTCGAGGCTGCCCGCCGCCGCCACCTCGGTTCGCAGCGCGACGACCTCCTGTCGCCGGCGGACGATCTCCTCCGGATCGGCCGTCTCCCCGGGCGGCAACGCGAGAGCCCAGAAGCCGGCGTAGAGATCACGGAGCATGGCCCGGTCCCGCTGGGCGACCGGCCCGCTCGGCGTCTGGGGCTCCTCGGCCAGCTTCGTGACGAGGTAGTCGACCTTGTCGATCCGGTCGTGGCTCCAGCGGCCGTCCCGCGTGGTGTAGAGGAAGAACCGGACCATCTGCGCCAGGACCTTGTCGTCCTGGTTCTTGACCCGTTCGAAGAACTGGCGCAGGAGCGAAGGGGTGATCCGGGCGTCGACGGCGACGAGCTGCTCGATCTGCAGCGCGAGCTGCCGCGCCACGAACTCCAGCTGCATTCCGCTCTTCTCGGCGGTGCCCGCGGTGAGGTTCTGGGAGACATCCTTCAGCGCCCCGTAGACGACCTGGAAGTCGATCCGGGTCTTGCCGAGATCGAGATCCACGGATAAGTTCTGGAGGCCCTGCAGGAACTGGTGGTACGTCCAAGCCGCCTTGAAACGCCCGGAAAGATCGACGTAACGGCTGTGGAGGGCACTCAGTTCCTGGACGGACAATGTAAGGCTCCCACGGAGATCAGCCGGGATTCTATGCCATGTCGAATCTGAATGCGAGGGTGAAGGTACGCATCCCGGCCGCGGAGCTGGCCCGGAGGATCGGCGAGCTGGCCGCGGAGATCAACCGCGACTACGCCCGGAGCGAGCGGCTCGTGGTCGTGGCGATTCTGAAAGGCTCGGTGCTCTTCCTCGCCGACCTGGTCCGCCAGCTCACGGTGCCGGTCGAGATCGACTTCTGCCAGGCGGCGAGCTACGGCCAGGGGCAGGAGCCGGGCGAGGTCCACTTCAAGAAGGACGTCGACCTGCCGCTGCGCGGCGCCGACGTGCTGCTCGTCGAGGACATCGTCGACTCCGGCTGGACCGTGCGCGCCCTCCTCGACCTGCTCCGGAACCGCCGGCCGAAGAGCCTGCGCCTCTGCACGCTCCTCGACAAGGCCGAGGCGCGGGTGGTGGAGGTCCCGATCGACTACTGCGGCTTCCGCATCCCCCGTGAGTTCGTCGTCGGCTACGGGCTCGACTGGGGGGAGCGGTACCGGCAGCTCCCCTACATCGGTGTAGTGGAAAGCCCTTCCGAGGAGAACCCATGACCCCAGCGAACCCGATCTCCACCCTCCACTCCGACCAGGCTCCCGCCGCCCTCGGCCCGTACAGCCAGGCGGTCGCCTGCGGTGGCTTCCTCTTCTCCTCCGGCCAGCTCGGCCTCGACCCCGCGACCAACGAGTTCGCCGGCGGCGGCTTCGCCGGGCAGGCCAGGCAGGTCTTCGCCAACCTCCGGGCGGTGCTCGCCGCCGCCGGGCTCGACTTCTCCGACGTGGTCAAGACCACGGTCTTCCTGACCGATCTCGCCGACTTCGGCGTGCTCAACGGGATCTACGCCGAGGCGATGGGCGACCACAAGCCGGCACGCTCGACGATCCAGGTCGCGGCGCTGCCGAAGGGCGGCCAGGTCGAGATCGAGCTCGTCGCGCGGCTCCGCTGAACGCGGCCGCCCGGCCGCCGCTCACGAACGCCGGCGTCCGCCGAGAACCTCCTGCAGGATCTCGATCGCCCGGCCGATCTGCCGCCGGCCGACGTCGCGGTGGGTCACCAGCCGGATCCGCTCCCGGTCCACCGGGGAGGCGAGGAGGCCGCGGCGGGCCAGCCGCCGGACCACCGGCCCGCTGAGGTCGCGCTCCGGGGCGGCGCGACGGCCGATGAGCCGGAAGATCAGGATGTTCGTCCGCACCTGTCCGGGATCGATCTCGACCCCGGGCAGCGCGGCCAGCGCGCGCGCCAGCCGCTGCGCGTGCTCGTGATCGCGCGCGAGCCGGGGCGGGCCTTCCCGAAGGGCGACCAGCCCGGCCGCGGCGAGCACCCCGACCTGCCGCATCCCGCCCCCGAAGAGCCGCCGTATCTGCCGCGCCTCGCCGATCCGCTCCCGGCTCGCGCAGAGGAGCGAGCCCACCGGCGCCCCGAGGCCCTTCGAGAGGCAGAACATGACGGTGTCGAAGCCGGCGGCGAGGGCCGCGGGGGAGATGCCGAGCGCGAGCGCGGCGTTGAAGAGCCGCGCGCCGTCGAGATGGACCGGCAGCCGGGCCGAACGCGCGAGCGCGAGCACCGGCTCGAGCCGCTCCCGGGGGTAGACGGCGCCGCCGGCCATGTTGTGACTGTTCTCGAGCGCCAGCGCGCCGGTGGGAACGCGGTATCCGCCCCGGGGGACGATCGCCTCCGCCCAGGCGGCCGGCGCCGGCAGGCCGTCGGCGGAAGGCAGCGTCCGCGGCTGCAGGCCGGACAGCGCCGCCATCCCGCCCATCTCGTAGAGCAGGACGTGGGCCCGGGAGTCGCAGAGCACCTCGCTGCCGGGCGGGGCGAGCAGCCGGAGCGCGATCTGGTTCCCCATGATGCCGGAGGGGACGAAGAGCGCCGCCTCCTGCCCGGCCGCCGCCGCCCCCTCCTCCTCCAGCCGGCGGACGGTCGGGTCCTCGCCGTAGACGTCGTCGCCGACCTCGGCCCGGGCCATCGCCCGGCGCATCGCCGCATCCGGACGGGTGACCGTGTCGGAGCGCAGATCGATCAGTTCTCCCGTTCTCGCTTCGTCCATCACCTTTCTCCCTCGGTGCCGCACTCTTTCGCCGCCGCGCGCAGCCGCGCTTCGAGCCGTGCGAGCAGCTCCGGACGCCGCCCGGCGGCCCACTCTTCCACGAAGCGGCGGCGCCCCGCATCGAGCCAGACGAAGAGGCCGAGCTGACCCTCGCGGGCGAGGGCGGCGAGGTCCCTCTCCGCTCGTTCGGCTTCCCGCGCCGCGCGCCAGAGCTCCTGCCCGGCCGCCTCCGGCTCGCCCGCCTCCGCCCACCGCTCGGCGGCCTCGGCGAAGAGACCGGCGAGCTCCCGGTTGCGCTGCCGCCAGGCGAGCGGCCGCGCCACTGGCGGCCGGGGGATCCCCCAGGCGAGCCCGGCGCGGCGTACGAGCCGGGCGAGGAGGCGCCAGTCGGGCGGCTCGGCATGGAAGAGCGGCCCGGAGAACGGCTCCCCCCGCCGGTCGGCGAGCCGCCGCCGGTCGCCGGGCGTGAGGTCGAGAGTGACTCCCAGCACCGCTGCCACCCCGGCCGCG
>JAAYLR010000107.1 GCA_012521815.1 Acidobacteriota bacterium | reverse complement strand
GAGGCCGCAGCGATCCGGGAGCGGTGGGCGGAGGTCCAGGAGATGGAGGGCACGCCGGAAGAGAAGCAGCGCGCCGTCGAGGAGCTGATGGCCCGCGAGCGCGCCCTGATGCGGGACGGCGAAGGCGAGGCTCCGGAGCCTGCCGGCGACGAGCACCCGCCCATCTGAGCCCCGCGTTCCCCGCTGATCCGGGCTCGCCGGCGGCGCGGAGGGATTGGTATCCTCCCGGGTCGCCATGATCTCGGTCTCGAACCTCGCCAAGGCGTACGGCTCCGACCTGCTCTTCGAGCGGGTCTCGCTGCAGCTGAATCCGGGGTGCCGCTACGGCCTGGTGGGCGCCAACGGCTCCGGGAAGACGACCTTCCTGCGCCTGCTCGCCGGCGACGAGCCCCCGAGCGACGGCACGATCTCGATCGCCCGGCGGCTCCGCGTCGGGGTGCTCCGGCAGGATCATTTCCGCTACGAGCAGGACCGGATCCTCGACGTCGCGATGATGGGGCGGCGGGAGGTCTACGACGCGCTCCGGGCGCGCGAGGCGCTGCTCGAACGGACCGACGCCGAGTTCGACGCCGAGCGGTACGCCGCGCTCGAAGAGGTGATCCTCAACCACGACGGCTACGCGCTCGAGGCCCGCGCCGGGGAGATCCTCGAAGGGCTCGGAATCCCCACCGCCCGCCATCTCGAACCGCTCTCGGCGCTCTCCGGCGGCTTCAAGCTGCGGGTGCTGCTCGCCCAGGTGCTCGCCGGCGATCCCGACGCGCTCCTGCTCGACGAGCCGACCAACCACCTCGACATCCTCTCGATCCGCTGGCTCGAGAAGTTCCTCGTCGCCTACAAGGGGACGGCGCTCGTCATCTCGCACGACCACCGGTTCCTCGACAACATCTGCACCCACATCCTCGACGTCGACTACGCCACGATCCTCCTCTACCCCGGCAACTACCAGGCATTCAGCGAGGCGAAGGTCGCCGAGCGCGACCGCAAGGAGGCGGAGATCGAGAAGCGCGAGGCGGAGATCGCGCGCCACCGGGAGTTCGTGGACCGCTTCCGCGCCAAGGCGACGAAGGCGCGCCAGGCGCAGTCGAAGATCAAGCTGATCGAGAAGATCGTCATCGAGAAGCTCCCCCCCTCCTCCCGCCGCTACCCGGTCTTCAAGCTCCGGCAGCGGCGGCCGAGCGGCCGGCAGGTGCTCGCGCTCAGCGGGATCGACAAGGCGTACGGCGAGAACCGGGTGCTTGCCGGCGTCGACCTCACGCTGCGGCGGGGCGACCGGCTGGCGGTGATCGGCCCGAACGGGATCGGCAAGTCGACGCTGCTGCGGATCGCCGTCGGCGAGCTCGCCGCCGACGCCGGCCAGGTGGAGTGGGGGTACGAGACCTGGCCCGGCTACTACGCCCAGGACCACAAGGCGCTCCTCGGCCCCTCCGATCAGACGGTCGAGGCGTGGCTCTGGGAGAGCTGCCCCGGCGAGCCGATCGGCTTCGTGCGCGGCAAGCTCGCCGAGGTCCTCTTCTCCGGCGACGACGTGCACAAGCCGCTGCGGGCGCTCTCCGGCGGCGAGGTCGCCCGCCTCGTCTTCGCCCGCCTCTCGGTCGAACGGCCGAACGTGCTGGTGCTCGACGAGCCGACGAACCATCTCGACCTCGAGGCGATCGAGGCGCTCGTCGACGGGCTCGAGGCGTACGACGGCACCCTCCTCTTCGTCTCCCACGACCGCTGGTTCGTGGGCAAGCTGGCGACCCGGATCCTCGAGATCACCCCGCACGGCATCCGCGACTTCGAAGGGGGCTACGAGGAGTACGTCGCCCGCTGCGGCGACGATCACCTCGACGCCGACACCGTGCTGCTGCGCGCGAAGCAGGAGCGCCGGGAGGCGAAGCAGCGCCGCGCCCGCCCCGCCGACGACCCGCAGCGCCGCGCCCGGCGCCGCAAGCTCACCGCCGCCCGCGACGAGACCACCGCGGCGATCGAGAAGGCCGAGAACCGGGTGCACGAGATCAACGAGCTCTTCTGCAACCCCGGCTTCTTCGACCGGACCCCTCCCGCCGAGGTCCGCAAGCTCGAACAGGAACAGCGCCAGCTCGCCACCCGCCGCGACGAGCTCATGCTCGAATGGGAACGCCTCGAAACCGAGCTCGACGCCCTCGGCCCGGACGCGGCACCGTAACGGATCCGACCTCCCGCCTCCCCGGTCTACGTCCGATCATGCTCGGTCGCGACCGATCGAGCGCGACACCGCGTCCAGAGTCTCGCCGCGCAGCACCCGCAACACCGCCTCGCGCTTGCGTGGCGAGGAGAACCGCCCCCCCTCGCCACGCGGCGCGGGCTCTCCTGCGCTCGCCCTACGGGCTCCCTCCGGAGAGCCCACCACGGCTCCTGCCTTCTTCCTTGTCATCTGCTCCTCCTCGGGGGATTCTTCCCCCAATCAGATGTCCAAGGAAACCCTGGGGCGCAGGACGGGCCAGCTCCTCCGGGCTACGCCCGGACCGAACCAGATCGACCATCCGGGCCCGAAACTCCGCTGGGT
>JAAYLR010000106.1 GCA_012521815.1 Acidobacteriota bacterium | reverse complement strand
GGGCGCGGATCCTCTCGCCCCAGACGGTCGAAGCGCTCGCGGCCCGGCACCGGGTCGGACTCTACGATCACACCTTCCGCGCCGCGCTCGACTGGGGACTGGGGGTGGTGGTGAACTCGGCCTGGCACGGCGAGGCCGACGCGCCGCACAGCTTCGGGCCGCACGCCTCGCTGCGCGCCTACGGTCACAGCGGCTTCCGTTCGACCGCCGCCTTCTGCGATCCGGAACCGGGCCTGGTCGTCGCGTTCGCGCTGAACGGCACGCCGGCGGAGGCGGCCCATCGCCGGCGTGCGCACCATCTCTGCGGCGCGATCTACGAAGATCTGGGCCTTTCCGGAGAAGGGTATAATCCCTGATCGTGGGTGAGGTGGAGTTCATCGAGCCGCGTGTCGTGCCCCGGCCGCAGCATCCCATCTCCCGCAGTCTCATCGATCGCAACGCCCTCAAGGTCCTCTATCGCCTCCACGAGGCGGGCTTCCGCGCCCTGCTGGTGGGCGGGAGCGTCCGGGACCTCATGCTCGGCCGCCAGCCGAAGGATTTCGACGTCGCCACCGACGCCCGGCCGAACGAGATCCGCCGGCTCTTCCGCAACGCCCGGATCATCGGCCGCCGCTTCCGCCTCGCGCACGTGCTCTTCAAGGAGGGCGTCATCGAGGTCTCGACCTTCCGGCGCGAGCCGGAGCCGTCGGAGCAGGCCGGCGGGCCGGACGACCTGCTGATCACCAGCGACAACGCCTTCGGTACGCCGCATCAGGACGCCTTCCGGCGCGATTTCACGGTCAACGCCCTCTTCTACGACATCGCCGACTACTCGGTGCTCGACTACACGGGCGGTCTCGACGACCTCGAGGCGAGGCTGATCCGGGCGATCGGCGACCCGGACGTGCGCTTCCGCGAGGATCCGGTGCGGATGATGCGGGCCTGCGAGCTCGCCGGCCGCCTCGGCTTCGGCATGGAGCGGGGGACGCAGGAGGCGCTCCATCGGCAGCGTGGCGAGATCACCCGCGCCGCCTCCGCGCGCCTGGCCGAAGAGCTCGTGCAGCTGCTCCAGTGCGGCCGCGCCGGGGAGGCGCTGCAGTGGGCGCTCGATCTCGGCCTGCTCGAGGTCCAGCTGCCGGAGGTCTACGCGATGCTCACCGCCGGCCGGCGCGGGCTCGGCGATCTCGGCCGCATCCTGCCGGTGGTCGACCGGATGGTCGCCTCCGGGCGCGGTTTCAAGGACACGGTGCTGCTCGCCGCGCTCCTCCTGCCGAGCTTCCTGCTGCAGCGCTACGACCGGGAGACGGCGGCGCGCCGGCTGCTCTCGCGCGACGAGCTCGCCGCGCTGGTGGCGGCGGTCTCGGAGGGCTTCCTCGAGCGCTTCGCGCTGCCGAAGGCGAAGGGGCACGAGCTGCGCGAGACGCTGCTCTCGTTCGCCGATCTCTGCGTGGTGCCGCGGCGGGAGAGCGCCCGCCGGCGCGCGGCGGCGCACCCGTTCTTCCGGCAGGGGCTCGAGCTCTTCGAGCTGCTGGTGGAGGCGACCGGGGAGGGGCGCGAGGAGCTGGCGCTCTGGCAGGCCGAAGCGGCGAGGCAGCCGCGATTGCAGCTGGTGACGACCGCGGCGGTCGATGCCGCCGCGGAAGGGGAGAAGGCAGCGTCCCGGCGCCGGCGCTCCAAACGGCGCCGCCGGCGCGGCACCCGTGCCGCGGCCGTGGGGGGAGAGGGGCAGGGCTCTTAGGCGGAGGCGTCATGTCGACAGCGCGCGGCGGCGCCCAGCCGCCGGCCGCGTGCGGAGGAGAGAGGATGGGAACGATCACGCAGTTCTATCGCTCCACGCTGGGCAAGAAGGCGGTGATGGCCGTCACCGGCTTCCTGCTCTTCGGCTTTGTGTTCATACACATGGCCGGCAACCTCAAGCTCTACCTCGGGAAGTACGCGGGCGGCCCGCATCAGGGGGAGTACGCGATCAACGTCTACGGGGAGTGGCTGCGCGAGTTCGGAGCGCCGCTGCTGCCGCACGGCGGGGCGCTCTGGATCTTCCGCGTCGTGCTCCTCGTCGCGGTGCTGCTGCACATGCACTGCGCCTGGGTGCTGACCCGGCAGAGCTGGGCGGCGCGGCCGCTCGACTACCGGAGGCGTGACGTGATTCAGGCCACCTACGCCTCGCGCACCGTGCGCTGGGGCGGGGTGATCATCCTGCTCTTCGTGCTCTACCACCTCGCGCACCTCACCCTGGGGTGGACGGGGCCGGAGGGGTTCGAGCACCTCAAGCCGTACCAGAACCTGGTCCTCGGCTTCCAGAACCCCTGGATCGCCGGGTTCTACATCGTGGCGAACCTGATGCTGGGCCTCCACCTCTACCACGGCCTCTGGAGC
>JAAYLR010000105.1 GCA_012521815.1 Acidobacteriota bacterium | reverse complement strand
CCGTTGTACCGCTCGAGCCGCGGCGAGCCGTAGACCCACCGCCCCGAGGCGATCGCCGAGAGCGGCACGAGGCCGCCGCGGGCGCTCGGCACGTGGAGCCGGTCGAGATCCGACGGCTGCATCCGGAACGGCGCGTCGGCCTGCGCGTAGACGCGCTTGACGCGGCCTCCCTGGACGAAGTCGCCGACGTAGGCCGAGCCGAACGCCGCGGAGAGGTAGCGCTGTACCGAGCTGATCGGTACCCCGAGGGCGCCGATCTTCTCCCAGTCGAGATCGACCTTGTACTGCGCGACGTCGGACATCCCGTTGGGGCGCACCCGCGCCAGCCGCGGATCCTGCATCGCCATGCCGAGGAGCTGATCGCGCGCCGCCATCAGCGCCGCGTGGCCGAGGCCGGCGCGGTCCTGGAGCATGAAGTCGAAGCCGGTGGCCATCCCGAGCTCGGGGACCGCCGGCGGCGGGACGGCGAAGACCATCCCCTCGCGGATCGAGGCGAGCACCGGCGCGGCGCGGCCGGCGATCGCCTTGACGCGCAGATCCGCACGGTTCCGTTCGTTCCAGTCGCGCAGCTTGACGAACGCCATCGCCTGGGTCTGCCCCCGGCCGCCGAAGCCGAAGCCGACCACCGCCATGCTCGAGGCGACCGCCTCCTTCTCGTTCTCGCGGAAGTGCGCCTGGACCCGCCGCATCACCGCGTCGGTCTGCTCGAGCGTGGAGCCCGGCGGCAGCTGGCCGGTGACCATCAGCGAGCCCTGGTCCTCGTCGGGCAGGTAGCCGGTCGGCATCCGGAGACCGAGCACGACCATCCCGACCACGATGAGGAGGTAGGCGAGCGCCCAGCGGAAGCGCCGCCCGAGCACGTGATCGACGACCCGCACGTAGAAGTTGCGGCCCCGGGAGAAGAGCCGGTCGAACCAGACGAAGAAGCGGCGCAGCGGCCCGGAGCTCGACTCCGCGACGGCGTGCCCCTTGGGCACCGGCTTGAGCAGCGCCGCGCAGAGCACCGGCGAGAGGATCAACGCCACGAGCACCGAGAGCAGCATCGAGGCGATCATCGTCACCGAGAACTGCCGGTAGATGACGCCGGTCGAGCCGGGGAAGAACGCCATCGGTCCGAAAACGGCTGCGAGCACGAGACCGATGCCCACGAGCGCGCTCTGGATCTCGATCATCGACTTGCGGGTCGCCGCCCGCGGCGGCAATCCCTCCTCGCTCATCACCCGCTCGACGTTCTCCACCACCACGATGGCGTCGTCCACGAGCAGGCCGATCGCCATCACCATCGCGAACATCGTGAGCATGTTCACCGAGTAGCCGAACAGCCCGAGGACGCCGAAGGTGCCGAGCACGACGACCGGCACCGCGATGGTGGGTACCAGCGTCGCGCGGATGTTGCCGAGGAAGAGGTACATGATCAGGAAGACGAGGATCACCGCCTCGATCAGCGTCCGGACCACGCCGCCGATCGCCACCCGGATGAACGGGGTGGTGTCGAACGGGTAGATCACCTTCATCCCCTCGGGGAAGAACTTCTCGAGGTCGGCCATCGCGGCCTTCACGGCGTCGGCGGTGTCGAGGGAGTTGGCGCCGGCGGCCTGCCGGATGGCGAGACCGGTGGCGGGCTGCCCCTCCCAGTTCGACTTGAAGTCGGCGAACTCGCTGCCGAGCTCGGTACGGCCGACGTCCGAGACGCGCACGATCGAGCCGTCGGCGTTGGTGCGGATCGGCACCGCCGCGAACTCCTCGGGGGTGACGAGCAGCGACTGGACGAGGATCGAGGCGTTGAGCCGCTGTCCGGGCAGCGCCGGCGCGCCGCCGAACTGCCCGGCCGAGATCTCCACGTTGTAGGCGCGCACCGCGGCCACCACGTCGTCGGTGGTCATCCCGTACTTGGTGAGCTTGTCCGGGTCGAGCCAGATGCGCATCGCGTAACCGGTGCCGAAGACCTCGACCTCGCCGACGCCAGGCACGCGCGAGAGGACGTTCTCCACCCGGCTGATCACGAAGTCGGAGAGATCCTCCTGGGTCCAGGTCGGATCGGTGGTGGTGAGGCCGACGATCATCAGGAAGTTGCGCGTCGACTTGCTCACCCGCAGCCCCTGCCGCTGCACCGCCTCGGGGAGGACCGGCATCGCGAGCTGCAGCTTGTTCTGCACCTTCGCCCAGGCGAGGTCGGGATCGGTGCCGGGCGCGAAGGTCAGGGTGAGGCTGCTCGAGCCGGCCGAGTCGCTCGTCGCCTGCATGTAGAGCATCTGGTCGAGGCCCGTCATCTTCTGCTCGATGATCTGGGTGACGCTGTCCTCGACGGTGTCGGCCGAGGCCCCCGGATAGAAGGCCGAGATCGAGATCGACGGCGGCGCGATCGGCGGGTACTGGGAGACAGGCAGGTGGTAGATCGCCAGCACGCCGCCGAGCATCATCGCGATCGCGATGACCCAGGCGAAGACGGGGCGATCGAGGAAGAAACTCGACATGCCCTACTCCTCGTCCGCCGGCATCTCGGCGCCGGGAGCCGGGGCACCCGGAGCCGGGGCGCCCGGCACCGCGGCCCCCGGAGCCATGCCACTCAGATCCACCGGCCGGGCCTTGACGGGGATCCCCGGGCGCACGCTGAACAGGCCGTCGACGACGACCCGGTCGCCATCGCCGAGCCCGGCGGTCACCAGCCAGCGGTTGCCGATCGCCCGGCCGACCTGCAGCGGCCGGACCTCGATCGTCTCGCCGGCGCCCACCGCGAAGGCGAAGGCGTTGCCCCGCGGATCGCGCTGGACCGCCTGCTGCGGCACCAGGACCGCCCGCTCGTCGGCTCCCTCTTCGACCAGCGCCCGCACGAACATGCCCGGTAGGAGCTGGTGCTCGGGGTTCGGGAAGACCATCCGGAGGGTCACCGCGCCTGTAGTCGGCGCCACCGAGACGTCCTGGAACTTGAGCGTCCCTTCGTGGGGGTACGGGGTGCCGTCCTCGAGCAGGAGCCGGACGCGGCTGGCGGACGCCTCGTCGCGCGTGAGGGCTCCGCTCGCCAGCACCCGCTGCAGGCGGAGCAGCTCGGCCGACGACTGCTGGACGTCGACGTAGATCGGATCGAGCTGCTGCACGGTGACGAGCGGCACCGGCTGATAGGCGGCCACCAGCGCCCCGGGGGTCACCGTCGAGCGGCCGGTGCGCCCCGAGATCGGCGAGCGGATCGGGGTGTAGGAGAGCTGGATCCGGGCGCTTTCGAGCGCCGCGCGCGACGCCGCGACGCCGGCTTCGGCCCGGGCGAGCGCTGCTTCGGCGTCCACGGCGTCCTGCTCGCCGACCGCCCGGCTCGCGACGAGCCCGCGCAGCCGCTCGGCGCGCGAACGCGCCGCGGGGACGTTCGCCTCGGCGACCGCCAGCGCCGCCGCGGCCTGATCGACCGCCGCCTGATACGGCGCCGGATCGATCTGGTAGAGCAGCTCGCCACGGCGGACGTCGGCGCCCTCCTCGAAGAGGCGCTGCTGGAGCAGCCCGTTGACCTGCGGCCGCACCTCGGCGATCAGGTAGGGCGAGGTGCGCCCGGGCAGCTCGGTGGTGAGCACCACGCGCTCGGAGGTGAGCGTGACCACGCCGACCTCGGGCGGGGGTGGTGGCCCGGCCGGGCCGGCCTGCCGGCCGCAGCCGGCGGTGACGAACAGCACCGCCAGCAGGCCGGGTGTCCAGCGGCGAAGAACGGAGTCGAGAGCTCTCATCGGTTCCCTCACAGGTGACGATCGCGCGGCGCGCGAAGGATTCCTACGTTGGCGGATCGGGTTGGGTTATCGGTCGGGGTCGGCAGCGGGAACGGCGCGGGCGAGCAGCAGATCGAGCATCCCCTCGAGCGAATCCTCCGGGGTCTGGCCGCAGATCCCGAAGACCTCGGCGCGGGCGGCGATCTCGACCGCCCCCAGCAGGGCGAGGGCGAGATCGGACGCCGGGCAGGGGCGGAGCTCGCCCTGGGCGATCCCCTCCTCCACGAGCCGTTCGAAGAGCCGCAGCCATTCGCAGCCGAGGCCGCGGAAGTCGATCGCCGGCGCCGCCTCGGGCGGCCCGGAGAGGATCTGGTCGACGATCCAGGAGAGGCTCGCGTACTCGCGGCGGATCGCGGCGTGCGCCCGGCAGAGCCGCCGGATCCGCGCCACGGCGGTGCCGCCTTCCGCGAGCGCCTCGTCCCGGTACTGCTCGACCTTCGCCATCGCCTCGCGGGCGAGGGCGAGGGCGAGGAAGAGACCCTCTTTGCTGCCGAAGTGGTAGTAGAGCGCCGGGGCCTTCACCCCGGCGGCGTTGACGATGTCGCGGACCGAGGTCGCGACGTACCCCTTGGCCGCGAACTGCGCGGCCGCCGCCGCGAGGAGACGCTCGCGGCCCGAGGCGCCGCCTCGGGTCGCTTCGTCCGGCGCGCGGCCGGCCGCAGCCGGCGGGGGGGCGAGATCCAGCACCTATGTAACGTACGCTACAGGCAATCTCCCTGTCAACTCACCCTGCAGGACGAGCCGATTCCCCGCCCGCCGCTCCCCACCGCCGGCTACACGCGCCAGCGCACCGAGACCGTCCAGGCGCGGCCCGGCTCGGGAACCCGGGCCCCGGAGCGGAACGGATCGCGCTGATAGGAGAGGTGCTCCCGGTACTGCCGGTCGAAGAGGTTGTCTACCCCGGCGAGCAGCGAGAAGCGCGCCCCCTGCCAGCCGCCGCGCAGATTGGCCACCGCCCAGCCCGGGGTCGCCTCTTCGAGCAGGCTCGCGTCGACCCGCTCCTGCCGGGCGGCGGCCACCCCCTCCGCCTCGGCGAGCCAGGCGGCCCGTTCCCAGCGCAGGGTGAGCCGGCCGCTCGCCGCCGGCATCTCGGCGAGATCGCGGTCGACGATCCCCCGCGTCGGGTCGAGATCGCGCTCCCCGCGCGTGAACGAACCGGTGGCCGCGAGCGCGAGGCCGGCGCCGAGATCGAGAGTGACCGACGCCTCGGCCCCCCACATGCGCACGTCCTGGTTGGCCCACGACCGGGCGCGCGGGTTCATCACTCCCGGAACCGGCTGCTGCCGGGCGACCTCGACCACGGTGATGTATCCGTCCACCTCGGAGTACCAGGCGTCGAGGTTGCCGGCGATCCGGCCTCCCTGGAAACGCAGGCCGAGCTCGAGCTGATGGTTGACGGCGGGATCGAGACCGGGGTCGCCGACCCAGTCGGTGCCCATCCGGCGCAGCGCGAAGTAGCGCTCCTCCGGCCCGGGCGGACGCACGGCACGCCCGAGGGTGGCCGACAGCTCCCAGGCCGGCACCGGCTGCCAGACGAGGCCGAGATGACCGCTGGCGTAGGTGTCGCGGTGCGAGGTCGCGGTGGTGCCGTGGTAGGCGAGGTAGAGCGCGGTGTCGGCCAACGCCGGATCGGCACTCCCCGCGGCGCTCTCGACCCGCGCCCCGGCGCGCAGCCGCAGCGCCGGCGTGAGCGGCCGCTCGTGACGGGCCCAGAGGGCGAGCATGTCGAGGCTGGTGTCGGGGAGCGATCTCATGACGCGCATGCCGCCCGCGCCCACCATCCGGGTGGTGGCGTCCCAGCCGCGCTGATAGGCGTCCACGCCGGCGGTCCAGCCGCCGCGGAACCGCGCTTCGAGCTGCTCGTCCCAGACGCTCGCCTCGGTCTCGGTGCGCATCGACCAGCCCGGCGCCGCGGCGGCCGAAGAGAGGCGCAGGTGATCGTCCATGTCGTGGTCCACCGCGACCCGCGAGACCGACACGGCGAGCGAACGCAGGAGCCCGTCGGCACGCTGCAGGCTCCAGCTCGCCCGGGCGCGGTCGGCGCGGTCGAGGATGGCGTCCATCGCCAGGTAGGGGTAGAGCTGGAGGTCCGCATCCTGGCGCGTGAAGGCGAGCTCCAGTCGCTGGCCGGTCGCGGGGACGATGGCGAAATGGACCCAGCCGGTCTCGACGTCGAAGGCGGTCCGGTCGCCGCGGCGATCGCGGTAGGCGGCCGGATTGCCGGCCGGCAGGAGCGCGGTGAACGGCACCCCGTCGCCATCCTCGTAGACGTCCCCCCGGCGCTTCGCCAGGCCGGCGCGCACGCTGCCGCGGGCTCCGGCCCAGGAGGCGTTGGCCGTTTCCGTCTGGTAGCCGAAGGCACCGCCGGTGGCCTGGAGCTCGGCGTGGAAACCCGGAGCCGGCTCCCGGGTCACCAGGTTGACGGTGCCGCCGAGGCCACCCCGGACCGTGGTTTCGGCCAGGCCCTTGGCGACGTCGATCCGCTCGAGCTCGGCGAAATCCACATGGAATGCCGGTGGATCCATCCGGTTCGGGCAGGCGCCGTGCAGGCGCTGCCCGTCGACGAGCACGGCGATGTTGTCCCCCTTCAGACCGCGCAGGACGAGATCGCCGGCGAGCCCCCCCTTGCGCAGCCGGGCGACCCCCGGGATGCGCGCCACGGCGTCGCCGGCGTCGCGGGCGAAGCTCTCGCGGATCTCCCGCGCGCTGACCTGATCGCGGGCGAGCGCCGAGCGGACCTCGATCCGGTCGGCGAAGAGGTCGAGATCGAGCCGCAGCTCGACCTCCTGCCCGGGCACGGCGTCGAGAGGCGCCGTGCTGCCGCCGGCGACCCCGGCCAGCGACGCCGAGAGCCGGGGGGTGCACTCTCCGGGCAGCGGCGCGTGGAAACGGCCCCGCTCGTCGGTGACGAGATCGAACGGCGCCCCTCCCTCGACGCACTCGATCCGCACCATGGCGCCCGGCACCGGATCGCCCGAGCGATCGACGACCCGCCCCGATATCCCGCCACCGGCGGCGGCGAGCGGAGAAACGACCAGGAGCGCGGCGGCGAGCACCGCACCCGACAGCCTGATGACTCTCATGACACGACACCTCCACTCCGGTCCCCCGGATCCTGGTTGCGAACCACGCCCGTGGCCGGCGGCGTGGGCCGCGGCCGCGGGTCTGCCTCAGGCGACGGGTGGGAGGGATCGGGG
>JAAYLR010000104.1 GCA_012521815.1 Acidobacteriota bacterium | reverse complement strand
GCTCATGGCTCCGCTCTACCTCGTCGGGGCGGAGGCCATCCTCCCGCTGGGCGGCCTGTTGAACCTGCTCCAGACGGGGCTTCCCGATGGCGCTCTCCGGCTGGACGGTCTGGCCGCAGGGTCATGGGTGCTGGTGCGCTCGCCAGAGGGGATGCTCTTCTCGGTGCTTCGCAGGGTTCTGCGGGATCAGCAGCTCCCCGGAGTGCCCCTCGCGTCGTTCCACCTCGAGCCGGGGGGCGAGGTGGTGTTCGACCTCGCGGCGGAAGCGGCGGCTGACGACCGCTGATCGACCCGCTCGGGAAGCGGGGAGGAACGCAGCGAGCGGGGCGAAAGCTAGAGCCGCGCCAGGCGTTTGAGGGCGGCGCGGAGGAGGTCGGGGAAGGGCGCCTCGGGGAGCTCCTTGCGGGTCTCGGTGACGGCGCGCTGGGCGGCGCTCTCCTTGTAGCCGAGGTGGACGAGGGCGGCGAGGAGGTCGTCGTCGAGGCCGGCCGCCGGCGGGGTGGCGGGGGCGGGGAGGGTGAGCTCAAGCTCCCGCATCCGGTCGCGCAGCTCGACGATCATCCGCTCGGCGGTCTTCCGGCCGACGCCGGGGATCGTGGTCAGGCGGCGGACGTCGCCGGCGGCGAGCGCGGCGACGAGCTCGGCCGGCGGGATGCCGGAGAGCACCACCTGCGCCAGGCGCGGGCCGATCCCCGAGACCCCGATCAGCCGCTCGAAGATCGCCAGCTCCTGCTCGGTCCAGAAACCGAAGAGGGTGATCTGGTCCTCGCGGACGTGGGTGTGGACGAAGAGCCGGACCGGCTCACCGGCCGGCGCGCGTTCGAGCTCGAAGAAGGTGGAGAGCGGGATCTGGACGGCGTAGCCGACCCCGCCCACGTCGAGGAGCACCCGTTCGGGTGCGAGCGCGGCGGGCAGGCCGCGGAGTGAGCCGATCATCGCCGCCGCCCCCGCGCCCGGGTTTCAGCTGCCCCTCGCGGCGTCTCCGGCGAGGCCGAGCTCCTCGAGCAGCGCGCGATCGTAGGTGACCTTGAGGTCGAGCTTGCGCTGGGCGATGAGCGAGTCGACGAGCGCCTCGAACGCCTGGCCCTCGAGCTCCTTGCGCTTCGTCTCCCGCTGCTCGGCGAACCGGACGGGGTCGAAATGCTCCCGCTCGGCGACCTCGAAGAGCACCGCCCCGTTGGCGATCGCCACGGGCCCGCCCACCTGTCCGGCTTCGAGGGCGAAGGCGGCCGCGACCACCTCGTGGCTGCCGGCGAGACCGGGCACGTCGCCGCGGCTGCCGAAGGCGGGGCTCTCGACGAGCTGGACGCCGAGGCCGGAGGCCACCGCCTCGATGCTCTTGCCGGCCCCGAGCTCTCCCCGCGCCCGCGTGAGGGCCTGCCGGGCGAGCTCGATCTGCCGCTCCTGGAGCGCCGCCTGGCGCACCCGGGTCGAGACCTCGGCGAGCTCGGGGATGCGCGGCTCGCGCTCCTCGTCGAGCCAGAGGAGCCCCCAGCCGCGGGGGATCTTCACCGGCTCGGAGAGCGTCCCCTTCGCGAGCGCGAAGGCGGCGGTGGTGAACGGCGTGCCCCGGCCGATCCCGGCGACCGACTCCTCCTCGCCGAACGGCGGGGTGGTCTGCCAGGTGACGACGTCGCCGTCGGCGAGGGTCTGGAGCTTCTCGGCGCTGTCGAGCCGCTCCTCGCGCGCCCGGCGGGCGAGCTCGCGGACCCGGGACTGCGCGGCGGCGTCGGCGCGCTCGCTCTGCAGCCGGGAGCGGATCTGCGCCTCGACCTGCGCGAACGGCTGGAGGCCGGCCTCGTGCCGCTCGAGGACCTCGAGCAGGTGGAAGCCGAAGCCGGTGCGCAGCGGTCCGACGAGCTGCCCCGGCGTGGCCGCGAAGGCGGCGTCCTCGAACTCCCGGATCATCCGCCCGCGGCCGAAGAAGCCGAGGTCGCCCCCCTTCGTCCTGGTGCCGGGGTCGTCGGAGTGCTCCCGCGCGATCGCGGCGAAGTCGGCGCCGCCCTCAATCCGGGCGCGAAGCGCCTCGATCTCGGCCCGGGCCTCGGCCTCGGTCCGCTCGGCGCCGACCTGGACGAGGATGTGGCGGGCGTGCACCTCCTCGGGGCGCTGGTAGTCGCTCGCGTGCTGTTCGTAGAAGCGCTGCAGATCGGCCGGGTCGAGCTCGATCTGGGAGCGCAGACGGCCGCTGTCGACGAGCAGGTAGGAGATCACCCGCTGACGCGGCAGGCGGAAATCCTCCCGGTGCGCGGCGTAGTAGGCCTCGATCCCGGCGGCATCGACGGTGGCCTCCTGGGTGAACCGGGCGGCCGGGAGCTGGAGGTAGCGGATCCGGGCCCTCTCCGCCTCCTCGCGGTAGGCGCGCTCGACCTCGGCATCCGGCACGTGGAGCGTCTGGGCGAGGATGCTCGAGACCTTGTTGATGAGGATCTGGTCGCGGATCATCTGCTCGAACGACGTCACCGTGTAGCCCTCGTAGGCGATCACCTGCTGGTAATACTCCTGACCGACGAAGTTGCCGCTCTCGTCGCGGAAGACCGGCTGGGCGAGGATCGCCTCCCGCACCTCCGCGTCGCTCGCCGCGAGGCCGAGCCGCTCGGCCTCGCGCAGCAGGATCTTCTGGCCCACGAGCTGCTCGAGCGCCTGGAGCGGGAGCTGGAGCTGCTCGGCCATCTCGGGAGTGAACCGCTCGCCGAACGCCTGGCGGTACCGCTCTTCGAGGTTGCGGTACTGGCGCTGGTACTCGTCGTAGCGGACGCGACTGTCGCCCACGGTGGCCGCCGCCCCGCTGCCGCCCCGGCCGAGACGGGCGCCGCCGAAGTCGACGAAGACGAAGGCGATGAAGACGATGATGACGAGCCAGAGAATCCAGGAGAGGTAACGCAGGTTGTCACGCAGGATCTTGAGCATGGAAGACTCCCGAGGCCCGGAGAGCCGGGCACGAACGCGGCATGCTAGCAGGGGCGCCGGAGGACGGCAATCGCACCCCGCGATACCGGGCCCGTGGTGCTAAACTGCAGAATCCTCTCGGGAAGGAACCCGTGACCTCACGCCGCCGCCGCCGCACCAAGGACTGGTACACCGTTTCGGTCGACACGCTCCGAGCCGTCGGGGTGTTCGTGCTCCTCCTCGTGCTGGCAGGGGGCGGTTTCCTCGGTTACCGGTACTGGCAGCAGCGCACCCTCGAGGGCGAAGCGCGGGCGGTGCTCGCCGAGGTGGCGGCGCTCCTGCAGCGGGTCGCCAACACGCGGGGCGCGACCGATCTCGCCGGCGACACCCAGGATGCCTGGACGAGCCTCGAACGGGGCCGTCTCGCGCTGGAGAGCGGCGAGTACGCCGAAGCGCTCGACCATGGACGCCGGGCCCGCGCCCTGCTCCAATCGATGCTCGACGCGCTCCGGGACCGGCCGCTCGCCGGCGAGGCGCAGTTCATCGCCGTGCAGGGCGGGGTCGAGTACCGCCGGGGCGAACGCGGGGAGTGGGAGGAGGCACGGGCCCGGCTGGTGCTCGAGTCGGGCGACTACGTCAAGACTGCCGGCAACGGCTCGGCGGAGATCGTCTTCCTCGACGGCACCCTCTACACCGTCCGGCCGAACACCCTCTTCCTCGTCACCCGGACCCGCACGAGCGGCGGCCAGCCCGGGGACCAGACGATCGCGATGCAGTACGGCTGGGTGAACCTCAACACCGCGCAGCGCGGCGGCCGGGTGACCACCCCCCGGGCCGAGGCCCGGGTGGGGGAGCAGTCGGAGGCGGTCGTGGCCTACGACGAGCAGGCCGGCGAGGGCCGGTTCGCGGCCTACCGCGGCAACGTGGAGGTGACCTCGAGCACCGGGATCGCGCGCCGCCTCGGCGCCCTCCAGCAGGTGACCCAGACCGGCGATCTCCTCTCCGAGGCGCGGCCGCTGCCGCCGGCGCCCTCCCTGAGCGCTCCGGCCGATCAGGCCGAATTCGCCCTCGGGTCGGAGCGCACCGTGACCCTCGCCTGGCAGGAGGTCGCCGGCGCCTCCCGCTACGCGCTGCAGGTGGCGCGCAACCGCCTCTTCGTCGACAACCTGATCGACGTCGAGGGGCGGACGAAGCGCTCCGCCACCCTCGGGCTGCGCGGCGCCGGCAGCTTCGTCTGGCGGGTGGCGGCGATCTCCCCGCACGGCCTCCAGGGGCCGTGGAGCCCGCCGCTCTCCTTCCGCGTCGCCGCGCCGCGCGAAGGCACCGGCAGCGAGGCGGACCGGATCCCGCCGCCGCTCGACATCGACGAGGTCCAGGTCTACGGCTCGATCGTCATGGTCGGCGGCCGCACCGAGCCGGGAGCGCTGGTCGCGGTCAACGGCGAGCAGGTGGCGGTGGCCGCCGACGGCGCTTTCACCAAGACGATCCAGCTCGCCAACGAGGGCTGGACCTTCGTCGAGATCAAGGCGCGCGACGGCGCCGGCAACGAGACGGTCCGCCGCCGCCGCGTGTTCCTGGAGACGCTCTGACGGGCCCGCCGCCCGTTTTCATCCCTGACCGACCACTCGAAGCGGACGATCCATGCCTCTGCTCTCTCTCCTGCGTTTCTTCTCCAACGATCTCGCGATCGATCTCGGCACCGCCAACACCCTCGTCTTCGCCCGCAACAAGGGGATCGTGGTGCGCGAGCCGTCGATCGTGGCGATGAACACGATCACCAACCGCGTCGAGGCGGTGGGCGCCGAGGCGAAGGAGATGCTCGGCCGCACCCCCGGCAACATCTCGGCGATCCGGCCGATGAAGGACGGCGTGATCGCCGACTTCGAGGTCACCGAGCGGATGCTCGACTACTTCATCCGCAAGGCGCATGGCCGCAAGCTCTACGTCCATCCCCGGATCGTCATCGGCGTGCCCGGCGAGATCACCCAGGTCGAGAAGCGGGCGGTGCGCGACTCGGCGCAGAAGGCGGGCGCCTCGGAGGTCTATCTCGTCGAGCAGGCGATGATGGCCGCCATCGGCGCCGGGCTGCCGATCACCGAGCCGTCGGGCAACATGATCGTCGACATCGGCGGCGGCACGACCGACGTGGCGGTGATCTCGCTCTCGGGGATCGTCTACTCCCGCTCGGTGCGGGTGGCCGGCAACGAGATGGACGAGGCGGTCATCCAGTACCTGAAGCGCAAGTACAACCTGCTCATCGGCGAGCGCACCGCCGAGGCGATCAAGTGCGAGGTCGGCTCGGCCTGGCCGCTGAAGGAAGAGCGGGCGATGGAGATCAAGGGCCGCGATCTCGTCGAGGGCGTGCCCAAGACGCTGCGCGTGACCGACACCGAGATCCGCGAGGCGCTCACCGAAACCGTCAACGCGATCGTCGAGGCGGTGCGGATGGCGCTCGAGCGGACGCCGCCCGAGCTCTCCGCCGACATCATGGACAAGGGGATCGTGCTCTCCGGGGGCGGCGGCCTGCTCCAGGGGCTCGACGCCCGCCTCCGCGCCGAGACCGGCCTGCCGGTGGTGCAGGCCGAAGACCCGCTCGCCTGCGTGGTGCTCGGCACCGGCCGGGTGCTCGAGGACATGGACCTGCTGCGGAAGGTCGCGGTGCGCTGAGCCCGGTCAGGGCCGGCCCGGATGTCCAGCCGCCTCGGACGACCTCTCCTCTTCCTCCTGCTCGGCGCGCAGCTCGCCCTGCTCACCTGGCAGGTGCGCCGCACCCACGGCACCCTCGGCCTCGCGGGCGAGGTGACGCTCCGCCTCACCGGGCCGGTCGCGCACGCCTTCCGCGGGGCCGCCGACCGGATCGCCGAGGTGCGGCTCCGGGCGCAGCAGCGCCGGCTGCTCGCCAGCGAGAACGCGGCGTTGCGCGCCGAGGTCGGCGAGCTGCGCCGGGAGCGGCTGCGGCTCGCGGCGCTCGCGGTCGAGGCGGACCGGCTCGCCGCGGCGCTCGCCTACGAGCGTGCGCAGCCACTCGGCCTGCGGGCGGCCGAGGTCGTCTTCGTCGATCACTCCTCCCGGGTCCGCAGCCTCGTGATCCGGTGCGGCCGCGGGGCCCGGATCAACCAGGCGGTGGTCGCCGAGGCGGGGGTGGTGGGGCGGGTGATCGCGACCGCCGGCGGCTACGCCCGGGTGCAGCTGCTCACCGACCGCGCCGCGAGCCTCGGGGCGCAGCTCGAGGAGGCGGGCAGTCAGGGGCTGCTGCGCGGCGGACCCGACGGCCAGCTCCGGCTCGAGTTCGTGCCCCGGCAGCTGCCGGTGGCGATCGGCGACCGGGTCGTCACGGCCGGGATCGACGGCGTTTTCCCCCCGGGGCTGCCGGTGGGCGCGGTGGCCGGGGTCGAGGGGGGGACCGAGGTCTTCCAGACCCTCCGGGTGGCGCCCGCGGTCGACTTCCGCCGGCTCGGGATGGTCTTCCTCGTCGACGGGCCGGCGCCGCCGGCAGACGAGCTCGTGAGGGGCGGCGATGCGGGCCGTTAGCATCGGGCTCGGCTTCCTGCTCGCGGCGCTGCTCCAGCTCGCCGGGGTGACGGTCTGGCCGGAGTTCGCGCTCGCCTTCGATCTGATCCTCGTGGCGGTGGTCTTCTTCGCCCGCGACGGGCGGGCGGTGGCGGCGCTGCTCGTGGGCAGCGCCGGTGGCCTGCTCGCCGACGCCCTCGGCGGCGGCCCGTTCGGGCTCCACGGCTTCGCCGACACCCTCGTCGCCTACACCACCGCCCGGGTGGCGCAGCAGCTCGTGGTCGAGCGGTCGAGCGGGGTGCTGCTGGTCTTCACCCTCGCCTCGACGCTCCAGCAGGCGCTGCTCGCCGCCCTCGGGTTGCTCTTCCTCCCGTCCGTCCAGCTGCCGGCGGCCCCCTGGATGGTGGCGCGGGCGCTCTCCACCGGCGTCGCCGGCCTGCTCCTCGCGGTGGGCCAGCGGGCCGCCACGCGACGTCTCCTCGCCCGGCGCGAACGGCGCCGGACGGGGTGGCGCGGGTAACATCCCGGCATGTGGGTACGCGAGGAACGGGCGGCGCTGGTGGGGCGGGTACGCCTCCTCTCGCGCCTGACGATCGGGCTGCTCGTCGCGCTCGCCGCCGCCTTCTGGGTGGTGCAGGTGGTGCGGGGGAGCACCTACCGGGAGCTCGCGGACAACAACCGGCTCCGGCGGCTGACGGTCCGGGCCCCCCGGGGCACGATCTACGACCGCGCCGGGCGGGTGCTGGTGGAGAACGCCCCGAGCTACAACCTCACGCTCGACCGCTCCGAGACGAGCGATCTCGCGGCGAGCCTCGCCTTCGCCGCCGGTGCGCTCGACCGGCCGGTCGGCGAGCTCGAGTCGGCGCTCGCCCGCGCGGCCCGGCTGCCGCACTTCGCGCCGGTGCTGCTGGCCGAGGGGTTGGCGCTCGACCAGGTGGCCCACTTCGAGGTCGCCCGTCTCGAGCACCCCGAGTTCGCGGTCGAGGTCACCCACCGGCGGCTCTACCGGCTCGGTGCCGAGGGCGCGCACCTCTTCGGCTACCTCGGGGAGATCACCGAGGAGGAGCTGGGGCGTGAACCCGGCCGCTACGTCGCCGGCGACTGGATCGGCCGGCGCGGCATCGAGCGGGCGTTCGACGCCCAGCTGCGCGGCCAGGACGGGGAGCGGGTGGTCGTCGTCGACAGTCGCGGGCAGCTCGTCGACGAGTACCGGCGCGAGCTCGGGCGGCCGGGCGAGCCCCTCACGCTCACCATCGATCTCGAGCTGCAACGCCTCGCCGAGGAGCTGATGGCCGGGCAGACCGGTTCGGTGGTGGCGCTCGATCCGCGCAACGGCGAGATCCGCGCTCTCGTCTCCCACCCGTCGTTCGATCCGAACCTCTTTGCCCGCCGGCTGCGACGCGACGAATGGCGGGAGCTCGTCGAGGACACCCGGCATCCGCTGCAGAACCGGGCGATCCAGAGCGTCTACTCGCCCGGCTCGGTCTTCAAGCCGATCGTCGCCCTGGCCGCGCTCGCCGAAGGGGTGGTGCGGGAGGACGAGCGGATCCACTGCGCCGGTACCGCGACCTACTACGGCCAGCGGCGCCGCTGCTGGCACCGGGGCGGCCACGGCTGGGTCGATCTGCGCACGGCGCTCAAGCAGTCGTGCGACATCTATTTCTACGAGCTCGGCGACCGGCTCGGCGCCGCCCGGCTCGCCCGCCACGCCCGGCTCTTCGGTCTCGGCCGGCCGACCGGGCTCGAGATCGACGGCGAGAAGGGAGGGCTCGTCCCCGACGACGAGTGGAGCCGCCGGGTGCGGGGACACCCCTGGTATCCGGGCGAGACGATCTCGGTGGCGATCGGGCAGAGCGCGCTCCTGACCACCCCGCTCCAGGTGGCGGTGGCGTACGCCGCGCTCGCCAACGGCGGCGAGCTCGTCGTGCCCCATCTCGTGCGGGGGGAGCGTCCGCCGGCGCCGGCGAAGCGGCTGCCGATCGCCCCCCGGCATCTCGCCGCGGTGCGCGACGGTCTCTGGCAGGTGGTCAACGCCCAGGGGACGGGGGCCGCGGCCTTCGCCGCCGGCCTCGACATCGCCGGCAAGACCGGCACCGTCCAGGTGGTCGCCCAGGAGACCTGGATCGACAGCGCGACGCTCCCCTGGGAACAGCGCGATCACGCCTGGTTCGCCTCCTACGCGCCGGCCGGCGACCCGCGCCTCGTCGTGGTCGTCTTCGTCGAGCACGGCGGCAAGGGCTCCCGCGCCGCGGCGCCGGTGGCCAAGGCCCTCCATGAGAAAGCACACGAATCCGAGCACGGGATCGTTCAGCCTTCCTGACGGGGCCCGGCTGCGGGCGCTCGCCGGGGTACGCTGGGGGCTGCTGCTCGCGGCGCTCGCGCTGGCCGCGATCGGGCTCGCGACGGTCCACAGCGCGAGCGCCGAGCTCGCGGTGGACTATCTGCCGCGCCAGGCGGCCTGGATCGGGGTCGGGCTCGTGGCCTGCGCCGCCGCCTTCGCGGTCGATCACCGCCTGCTGCTCGCCTTCGCGCTGCCGCTCTACCTGCTCTCGCTCCTGCTCCTGGTGCTCGTGCTGCTCGTCGGCCACGAGGCCGGCGGGGCGCAGGGGTGGCTGCGCGTGGGCGGGTTCGGCTTCCAGCCCTCGGAGCTGGCCAAGCTGGCCACGGCGCTCCTGCTCGCGCGGATGCTCGCCCGGATCGGCGGCGGCCATCTCACCGGGCGGGACACCGCGCGGGCGCTCGGGGTGGTCGCGGTGCCGATGCTCCTGACCGTGGTCGAGCCGGATCTCGGCGGCGCGGTGATGTTCCTGCCGGTGGTCGCCGGCATGCTCTTCGTCTGCGGCCTGCCCTGGCGGCTGGTGACGGTGGCGGCGCTGCTCGCGCTTCTCGCCGGGGGGGTGGCCTGGGGCCAGTTCATGAAGCCGTACCAGAAGGAGCGGGTGCTGACCTTCCTCGATGTCGAGCGCGATCCGAGCGGCGCCGGCTACCAGGCACGGCAGAGCAAGATCGCGGTCGGCTCGGGCGAGCTCCTGGGCAAGGGGTACATGCAGGGGAGCCAGAGCCAGCTGCGCTTCCTGCCGGCCCGCCACACCGATTTCATCCTCGCCGTGCTGGCCGAGGAGCGGGGGTTCCTCGGGGTGGCCACGGTCCTCCTGCTCTACGGCGCCTACCTCGCCGGCGGCGCGGTCGTGGCGATGCGGGCCGGGGACCGTTCGGGCCTGCTCCTGGTCACCGGCCTGCTCTCGATGATCGGCTTCCACGTCCTCTACAACAGCGCGATGGTCGTCGGCCTGGTGCCGATCACCGGCATTCCCCTCCCTTTCCTCTCCTACGGCGGGTCGTTCCTGACGGTCTGCTTCTTCGCCACCGGCCTGATCCTGGGGATCGACTACCGCCGCTGGGTGAACCGCTGAAGGCTCCGGGGACAGCTGGTAGACTCGGCGGTCCGACGGTTCCGGGGCCGCCGCGCCACTGACGATCGGGTTCTGCCATGACCCACAAGATGCTCATCGAGTCGGACCCGTACCAGACCCGCATCGCGGTGCTGGAGGACGACCGTCTCACCGAGATCTTCGTCGAGCGGCACCTCCACCGCGGGGTGGTGGGGAACATCTACAAGGGCCGGGTGTCACGGGTGCTGCCGGGGATGCAGGCGGCGTTCGTCGACATCGGGCTCGAGCGCGACGCCTTCCTCTACGTGAGCGACGTCATCGACCACCTCGGGGTGTTCGAGGAGCTCGAGGACGACGCGACCGAGGAGGTGGCGGCCGAAGAGCCCACCGAGCTGCCGCACTCGATCGACGAGCTGCTCAAGGCCGGGCAGGAGATCGTGGTGCAGGCGACCAAGGATCCCCTGCCGAACAAGGGGGCCCGGGTCTCGACCCAGCTCACGCTGCCTGGCCGCTACCTCGTGATGCTGCCCACGGTGCGCCACTTCGGGGTCTCGCGGCGGATCGAGGACGAGGCCGAGCGCACCCGCCTCCGCACCGAGCTCGAGCAGATGGTGGTCAACGGCACGAGCGGCTGGATCGTGCGCACCGCCGGCGAGGGCCGGGGGCGGGAGGAGTTCGAGATCGACCGGGGGTATCTCGTCGGCCTCTGGCGCCGGATCCGGGAGCGCGGCGAGCGGGCCGCGGCGCCGACGCTCCTCCACCAGGATCTCGACCTCGCCCTGCGGGTGGTGCGCGATCTCGCCGGCGCCCACTTCAGCGTCATCTGGGTGGACGACGAGGACACCTACCAGCGGGTCGTGGAGTTCCTCGATCAGGTGCAGCCGGCGCTCGTCGGCCGGGTCAAGCTCGACCGGCAGGAGGTCGGCCTCTTCGAGCGGTTCGGCATCGAAGGGGAGATCGAGGCCGCGCTCAAGAGCAAGGTCTGGCTCAAGTCGGGCGGCTACCTCGTGATCAACCCCACCGAGGCGCTGGTGGCGATCGACGTGAACACCGGCCGCTACGTCGGCCGCCACAACCTCGAGGACACGGCGCTGCGCACCAACCTCGAGGCGGTCGAGGAGGTGGTGCGCCAGATCCGCCTGCGCGACCTCGGCGGGATCATCGTGCTCGACCTGATCGACATGGTCGAGAAGGAGCACCGCGAGGAGGTCTTCGCCGCGCTCGAGCGGGAGCTGCGCAAGGACCGGGCGAAGTACAAGGTGCTGAGCATCTCCGAGTTCGGCCTCGTCGAGATCACCCGCAAGCGGAGCCGCACGAACCTCGAGCGGCTGCTCACCCAGGCCTGCCCCTACTGCGCCGGCAGCGGGCGGGTGAAGTCGGTCGCCACCGTCTGTCTCGCGCTCCGGCGCGAAGCGCTCCGGCTGCGCGGGACGCTCACCGGCGGCGAGCTGCTCGTCC
This sequence comes from Acidobacteriota bacterium, assembly GCA_012521815.1. GTDB lineage: Bacteria > Acidobacteriota > Thermoanaerobaculia > Multivoradales > JAGPDF01 > JAAYLR01. Next base: position 12,609 of record JAAYLR010000104.1, on the reverse strand, counting down.
GCGTCCACCCCGAGGTCGCCCGCGCGCTCCAGAAGGAAGAGCGGGCGATCGTCGAGGAGCTCGAGCGCGCGCTCGGCGTCGCGGTGCTGGTGCAGGGCGACGGCAAGCTCCACCACGAGAGCTTCGACATCCTCGAGGTCTGAGACGGTGAACCCTCCGGCGCCCGGCGCCGGCCCGGCGCTGCGCCCCTTTTCGCTCGCCGCCTGGCAGGGGGAGATCACCGCCGCGCTGCCCGCCGCACGGCTCGCCGCCGAGGTCGCCCGGCTCACGGACCCCGGCCAGGCGGTGCGCACCCTGCACTGGGGGCGGAACTTCCTCTACCTCGTCCACCTCCTGCTCCCCGCGGGCGAGCTCCCCGCGGTCGTCAAGCAGTTCCGTCACGACAGCCGCCGCAGCCGCCTCGACCGGCGGTGGCGGGGAAGCCGGGCGGCGCGCAGCCTGCGGGCGGCGCTCGCCGTGCAGGCGGCCGGGGTGAGCACCCCGGAGCCGCTCGCGCTCGTCGAGTCCCGTGCCCCGGCCGGGCCGGCCTTCTTCGTCTGCCGGCACGAGCCGGAGGGGTTCGAGGCGCGCTACTTCTTCCGGGCCCTCGCCGCCGGCCGCGCCGGGGAGGAGTATCCCGGGGTGCGGGCCGAGGCGCTCGCCGAGGCGGTGGCGACGCTCGCCCGGCGGCTCCACGAGGCCGGGATCTGGCATCGGGATCTGTCGATCGGCAACCTCCTGATCCGGCCCGGGGCGACGCCGGAGACGCCCCCCGCGCTCGTCCTCCTCGACCTCGACCGGTGCCGGATCGGGGTGCGGATGACGACGAGCCGCCGGACGCGCGACCTCTGCCGGCTGCCGTTCCGGGAGCCGGCGCACCAGGAGCGGCTGCTCGCCGCCTACTGGGGGCGGACCGGAAACGACCTCCGGTTCGTGCGCGCGCTCTACCGGCTCTACCAGCGCTCCTTCCTCCTCCGCCACCGCTGGAAGCCGGCGCTCCGCGCCGCGGGGCGGAAGCTCCGCGGCCTGCTCTTCTCCCGCACCACCCACCCGCACATCCCGCCGCCGCCGCCGGGGGCGGCGGTCGCGGATCGGATCGTCTGGGATCCGCTCTCCGATCAGCCCCATCTCCACGCCGGCCGGGCCGGGCGGGCCCGGGTGCGGCTGCGGGCGCTGCCCGAGCACACCGCCGCGCTCGCCGCCGCCACCGCCGGTCTCCTCCGCGCCCGGAGCCGGTACCGGCAGCTGCGGGGCGGGCTCTTCGCGACGCCGGTGCGCTGCGGGGAGGTGGCGGTCGCGCTGCGCCCCGTCGCGGGCGATCCCGAGCCGCTCCTCGCGGCGGTGCGCGCGCTCGGGGTGCGGCACGCGCTTCTCCGCCTCCACCCCTGGCAGGAGCGGCACGACGCGGAGGCGGCGCTCGCGGCCGGGCTCCGCGCGCAGGGGATCGCGGTGGCGTTCGCGCTGCCGCAGAGCCGCGAGCTCGTCCGCGACCCCGGCCGCTGGCGCGCGGCGGTCGAGGAGATCGCGGCGCGGTTCACCCCGTACGGCCATCGTTTCCAGGTCGGGCAGGCGATCAACCGGAGCAAGTGGGGGGTCTGGCGGCCCCGCGAGTACCTCCGGCTCGCCGCCGCGGCCGCGGCGATCCTGCGCCGCACCCCCGGGGTCGAGATCGCCGGGCCGGCGGTGATCGACTTCGAACCGCACGCGCTCGCCGCGGCACTCTGCCTCGATCCCGGCGCGGAGCCCCGCTTCGATCTCGTCTCGGCGCTCCTCTACGTCGACCGGCGGGGGGCGCCGGAGAACCGCCAGCTCGGCTTCGACACCCTCGGCAAGCTCGCCCTCTACCGGGCGCTCGCCGCCACCTCCCCCCGGGGCGCCGACCGGCTCTGGGTGAGCGAGGTGAACTGGCCGCTCGCCGAGGGGCCCCACTCCCCCGCCGGCCGGGCGGTGGCGGTGGGCGAGCAGGCGCAGGCCGACTACCTCTCCCGCTACCTGCTGCTCGCGCTCGGCAGCGGGCTCGCCGAGCGCGTCGACTGGTGGCAGCTCGTGGCGCGGGGCTACGGGCTCATCGACCCCCTCCCGGACGGCACGCTCCGCCGCCGGCCGGCGTTCGCCGCCCTCGCCCACCTTGCCCGCCTCCTCGCCGGGGCGAGCTGCGAGGGGCGCGAGCCCGCCCCGCCGCCGGCCTGGCTCCTGCGCCTCACCCTCGGCGACGGCGGCCGGGCGTGGGCCGGCTGGAGCGCCGGCGCCCCGGTCGAGGTCGCGCTCCCCGCCCGCCCGGCGCGGGTGCTCGACCGCGACGGCGAGGAGCTGCCGCCGCCCGACGGGGTGCGGGTGCGTCTCGACGGCTCGCCGCGCTTCTTCCTCTCGCCTCCTGAACGGGGCGGAGGCGAGCCGTGAGCCCACGGCGCCGTGCGCTACGCTCGGCCGGGCCCGCCGCCGCCCGCCGGCGGGTCACTTCCCGAGGAGAGCCGCCGATGCAATCCCGGAGATCCGTCCCGTCGTGGTTCCTGCTCTTCGCCCTGCTCGCGGGGCTCGCCCCCGCCGCCGCCCAGGAGGAGGGGCGGCGCAGCGCGGTGGTGCGGGCGGTCGAGCGCGTCTCCCCGGCGGTCGTCAACATCTCGGCCGAGGCGATCGTGCGGGCGCCCGATCCGTTCTTCGGCAGCCTCTTCGGCGGCCGGGCCCGCCGGGCCCAGTCGCTCGGCTCGGGGCTGATCGTCGACGCCGCGGGGTTCGTGGTCACCAACGCCCACGTCATCGAGGGGGCGTCGCGGATCGTGGTCACGACGCTCGACGGCCGGGAGCTGGAGGCCGAGGTGCTCGGCTCGGACCAGGGTGCCGATCTCGCGCTGCTCAAGGTCGCCGGCCGCGACCTGCCCGCCGTCCCGCTCGGGACGAGCGGTGACCTGCTGATCGGCGAGACGGTGCTCGCGATCGGCAACCCGTTCGGGCTGAGCCACACCGTGACCTCCGGGGTCCTCTCGGCGCGGGGCCGCGCGGTGCCGGCCGAGAGCGGCGAGCTCGTCTACACCGACTTCCTGCAGACCGACGCCTCGATCAACCCCGGCAACTCCGGCGGCCCGCTCGTCAACCTCGCCGGGAGCGTCATCGGCATCAACACCGCGATCGTGCAGGGGGCGCACGGGATCGGCTTCGCGATCCCGGCCGACCGGGCCCGCCGGGTGGTCGATGACCTCCTCCGTTTCGGCGAGCTGCAGCCGCTCTGGACCGGGCTCCGGCTGGTCACGCTCGACCCCGAGTTCGCCCGCCGCGAGGGTCTCCCCGTTGCCCGCGGGGCGTACGTGGAGAGGGTCTTCCCCGGCTCGCCGGCGGCGGCGGCGGGGCTCGTCGCCGGCGACATCGTGGTCGCGGTGGCCGGTCAGCCGGTCCTCCAGCGCGAGGACGTGGCGACCGCCTTCTCCTCCGCCGCGCCGGGCACGGAGCTGCCGCTCGAACTCCGCCGGGGCGAGACGGCGCGCCGGCTCCGGCTGGCGGCGGTGCGGCCGCCGCGCGATCTCGGGCGCGCGCTGCTCGCCGAGCTGGTGGGAATCGAGGTGGCGGCCGCCCCGCGCCGGGAGGGGCTGGTGGTCGCCCGGGTCGCGCCCCGCTCGCCGGCGGCCCGGCGCGGTGTCGAGCCGGGCGACCTGCTGCTCGGCGCCGGCGGCCGGAAGACCGCCGACCCCGAGGCGCTCGCCCGGGAGGTCCTGCGCGCCCTCGACCGGGGCAGCCTCCTGCTCGTCGTGGGCCGGGGGCGCTACGCCTACAACCTGACCTTCCCGCTCTAGGCGGGCCGCGAGCGGCCCGGTTCCGGGGGAGGAGCGAACGATGGGGAACCTCTACGCGCTGCTGACCGCCTTCGTCTGGGCGGGGGCGGTGATCCTGCTCAAGCGCGCCGGCGACGAGATCCCTCCCTTCGCGCTCAACTTCTTCCGGGTCGTGATCTCCACCACGCTCTTCGTGCCGACGGTGCTGCTCGCCGGGCAGGCGGGCTGGCGGCCGGTCGCCGCCACCGACGTGCCGCTCCTCTTCGCCTCGGGGATCATCGCCATCGCGATCTCCGACACCCTCTTCCACGCCAGCCTGAACCTGATCGGCGCGGGGATCTCCTCGATCGTCGACTGCCTCTACCCGCCGTTCGCGGTGCTCTTCGCCTGGACGCTCCTCGGCGAGCGGCTCTCCGGCCGGCAGTTCCTCGGCATGGCGCTGGTGCTCGGCGGGGTCCTCGCCGCCGCCCGGCACGCGCCGCCGCCCGGGGCGACCCGCCGCCGGATCCTGCTCGGCTCGCTGCTCGGGGTCCTCGCCATGGCGGCGCTCGCCTTCGGGATCGTGATCGCCAAGCCGGTGCTCGAGCACTCGCCGGTGCTCTGGGCGACCGCGACCCGGCAGGTCGGCTGCCTGCTCGTGCTCGGTCCGATCGCCCTCGCCTCCCCCCGCCGCCGGGAGATCTTCCGGCTCTTCCGCCCTTCGCGGATCTGGCGCTTCGCCCTCCCCGGAGCGGTGCTCGGCTCGTACGTCTCGCTCATCCTCTGGATCGCCGGGATGAAATACACGAAGGTCGGGGTCGCCGCGATCCTCAACCAGTCGAGCGTCATCTACATCCTCTTCCTGGCCGCCCTCTTCCTCGGCGAGCCGTTCACCCGCCGCAAGGCCGTGGCCTCGGCGCTGGCGCTGGCCGGGATCATCCTGGTCACGCTCTGATCGGATCTGTAGTGCGCTGGGGCGATTGACCTACCCGTCAGGGTGGCGTCACGCCCCACCCGCTGGCGCGGATAACCCTGACTTTTCGGGTCGGAAATATACCGGCGCCGCGACCGCAATCTGTGCACTGGCGCGGTGTCACCGGACGACACCGTGACCGGAGACCGAGGTGAGGAGGAGAGCGATGCGACGAAGGAGGTGGAGCACGGCGCTGCTCGCGCTCGCCCTGCTGGCCGGAGGCGGGACGATCGCGGCGCGAGGGGCGCCGGAGGGGGCCGCGACGGCCGTGCCCGTCGGCTCCGCGGTCTGCGCCGACTGTCACGAGGAGACCGCCGCCGCGATGGCGAACCAGGTGCACATGCGCCTGGCTCCGTTCGAGACGTACGGCCGGCCGGTCGGCTGCGAAGGCTGTCACGGGCCGGGATCGGCCCATGTCGAAGAGGGTGGGGATCCCGCGCTGATCCGCCGCTTCGGCGCCGGTGAGCCGGCGACGGCGGAGACCTGTCTCGCCTGTCACGGGATGGGCGCCGCCCGCGAGTGGCGTGCCACGGCGCACGCCGCCGAGGGGATCGGCTGCGAGAGCTGCCACGCGGTGCACACGGCGCGCGCGCCGCTCGCCTCCTGCCGGGAGTGTCACGCCGACGTCGAAGCGAGCTTCCGGCTCCCTTCGCACCATCCGGTGCGCGAGGGGCACATGAGCTGCGCGAGCTGTCACGACGTCCACCGGGCGGGCGAGAGCGCGCTCGTCGGCGGGGAGCAGCGTCTCAACGACACCTGCTACCGGTGCCATCAGGCGATGGAAGGGCCGCACATCTTCGAGCACCCGCCGGTCCAGGAGAGCTGCGCCAACTGCCACGAGCCGCACGGCAGCGTGGCGAACAACCTGCTCGTGGCCAACGAGCCGGCGCTCTGCCTGCAGTGCCACGAGTTCCACTTCCATGCCGGTTACCGGGGTTCGGCCGGTCACGAGCAGGATGTCGGCGGCTTCGTGCGGACGAACCCGTGGGGTCCGACGGGGATGAACCGGGCGTTCACCACCAACTGCACCCAGTGCCACAGCCGGATCCACGGCTCGGATCTGCCCTCCCAGGGCGTGCCGAGCAGCGGCCGCGGGCTGGTGCGCTGAGAGAGGAGCGGTGACCATGCGCAAGATCCTGTTCCTCCTCCTGCTCGCCGCGTTCGTGACGGTGCCCGCCCTGGCCACCGATCCTCCGGAGACCTCCGAGGTCGAGCTGACGCTCGGCGGCTGGGATGCCTCGACCGACGAGGCCCAGGAGGTGGTCTCCGAATACGAGGACACCGATGGCGGGCTGCTCGTCGGCCTGCGGGCCGAGCTGCACCGGGCGGCCGGCAGCCTCCTGCTCTCGTCGCACGTGCGGGGCAGCGCGCAGCAGCGGCACGAGCTGGAGTTCGACCTCCAGCGCCGGGTGCGCTCCCGCACCAGCTTCGTCTCGTTCTATCGCCGTCTCTCCCACGATCCGATGGCCAACCTCGAGGCGACGACGGCGCACGGTCGTGTCGTGCGCCACGACGATCTCGATCCGGGGCGGCAGTACGGCTTCGACTACCGTGATCTCGACCACCGCACCGAGCTGCAGCTGCCGTCGCTGCCGGCTCTCACCCTCGCCTTCACCTTCCGGCAGCAGGAGCGCAGCGGGCACCGGCAGTCGCTCACGATCTCCCACTGCGACGGCTGCCACGTGACCGGGCAGACCCGTCCGGTCGGCGAGCGGACGCGCGACGTCGGCGCCGAGGCGAACCTCTCCTTCCCGCGCTGGGCGCTCAAGGCATCGCACACGCAGCGTCGCCTCACCGAGAAGACCGAGTCGATCGGCCTCCTCTACGACCGCGCCCTGCAGCCCGAGCAGCGCACCGCGATCTTCACCAACCGGGTCTCGTTCGACGCGCTCAACGGGGTGATGCCGGTCGACCTGCGGCCGGACATCAAGAAGGAGATCACCCGCCTGCAGGCGACGATTCCGGACGCCGCGGGCTTCGCGCTCAACGCGAGCGGCGTCTGGTCGCAGACGACCAACGAGTACGCGAACCTCGACACCGACTACAGCGGCTATCTGCTCAACGCCTCGCGCCGGTTCGGGCCCCGCGTCAAGCTGCAGTGGCGGGCCCGGGCCTACTCGACGACGACCGACGACTACTTCGTCGACATCGTCGAGCCGGTCGCCCAGGCCGGACCCCATGCCGGCCGGACCTACCGGGAGGTCTACGGGTACGACCCCGACTTCCTGCGCCGCTCGTCGCTCAACCGCGACGTGCTCGAGTCGAGCCTCGACCTCGGCCTGAAGCTCCAGGGCAAGGCGGGGACGGTGCGCTTCCTCTGGGACTACCAGGCAATCGACCGGGATCATTACGAGGTGGCGGACGGCAAGACCGACACCACCAGCCACGTCCTCGGCCTTGCCTGGAACGCGCGGCCGGTGAAGGGGGTGCGGCTCGAGGCGAAGGCGCGCCACGGCGAGGTGGACAACCCGTTCATGCTTCCGAACGGCGTCTACTCGCCGGCCTTCGGGCAGAACGCGGCGAGCCCGCTCGCTCCGACCTCGACCCAGTACTACGTCTGGCGCGCGTCGCGCATCGGCGACTCGACCAACCAGCCGTCGTCCTGGACCGAGCTGCGGGCGAAAGGGAGCGTCGTGCGCGGAAACACCACCGCCTCGCTCTCCTACCGGTGGTGGGATGGCGAGAACGACGACGGCGGTCTGACCGACTGGTCGCGCAACAGCCAGACGGCGACGCTGACGCTCTGGTCGATGCCCTCACCGCTGGTGCAGTGGAGCGTCGCCTACGTCCGGCACGATCAGGAGCTCGACTTCCCGGCGAGCATCGCCCTCTTCGATGGTTGAGCGGCCGGACAGACTTCGGGCCAGGTTGGCTCGTCTCGCACCCTGCTCAACTACGAAAGCGGCAGCGACACCCTGATCGGCAACGTCCGGATCAAGCCCACCGAGCGGCTCGAGCTCGGACTCGAGGCGGTATGGAGCCGGGCCGATGCGGGCCTCGCCTCCTTCGCGCTCCCCGCGCCCGCCGACTATCTCGCGCGCAACCCGAACCAGATGTTCGACTTCAGCCTGACGAACACCTACTCCGATCTCGACCTGACGCGGATCGAGGCGGGCGTGAACCTCCGTTACGAGGTCTCGAAGCGCCTCTCGCTCCTCGGCGAGTACCGCTGGATCGATCTCGACGACGAGGCGCCGTACCTCGGCGACCTGACCGGCTCGGTGAGCCTCTACAGCATCGCGGTGGGTTATCGCTTCTGAAGCGCGAGCGTGAGGAGGGCGGAGAGATCCGTCCGCCGTTCCGGGAGGCCCGGTCGCCCTGCGGCCGGGCCTCCCGCCGTCTAGTCGAGATCGAACGGGCGCGGCGGGGGCCCGTCGTCGGGCTCCTCCTCGGCGCGCTGGAGGGCGGCGCGGAACTTCTCCTCGAGCAGCCGCTCGCGGTCGGCCATCGCCGCCTTCTCCTGTTCGAAGAGCTTCTCCGCGCGGTTCCGGCTCTCGTCGAGGCCGGCGAGCAGCGCGTCGAAGTCCTTGCCGCCGGCGGGCGGCTCCTTCGGCCGCCGGTGCGAGAGGACGGCACCGGTGCGGGCGTCGACGACGAGATCGCTGCCGCAATCGGGACAGGTCAGGCGGAGGCTCTTCGTTCGGCTCACCCGCCCATGATAGACCACCCGGAAGGGTAGGAACAGCCGCCCGGCCGCGCTTGACACCTCTCCGGGGCACGGGTTACAAAGTTTGAATATCCGAGAGCCGGAGGTGCTCCCCATGAACTCATTCCGCCGCCAATCGCTCCCGTTGCTGCTCGTCCTCGCCCTCGCGGGCTGCCAGGGTTCGGGCAAGGTGAAGGTCGGCGCCGTGCTGCCGCTCAGCGGCGACGCCGCGGTCTACGGGCAGGCGATCCGCCGGGGCATCGAGCTGGCGCAGGAGCGCACCGCCCGCACGGCCGAGGCGCCGTTCGAGATCGAGGTCCTCTGGCGCGATACGAAGAGCGATCCGGAGCTGGCCAAGCGCCTCCTCGAAGCGACCTACGACGAAGGGGCGATCGTCGCCATCGGCGGCGCGACCTCGGCCGAGGCGCTGGCGATGGTGCCGGTCGCCGACCGGGCCGGCCGGGTACTGCTCTCGCCGTCGGCTTCGCAGCCGCAGCTCTCGGGTGTCTCCTCGAACTTCTACCGGGTCTTCCCCTCCGACGCCTCGGAGGGGACGATGATGGCCAACTTCGCCCGCCAGACCCTCGAGCTCTCGAAGGTCGTGGTGCTGGCCAAGGAGGAGCCGTACGCCAAGGGTGCGCAGGACGTCTTCCGCGAGCGGTTCATCGAGCTCGGCGGGCAGGTCGTCGAGGTGCTGCTCTTCCCGCCGCATACCGCCGATCTCTCCGGGCTCGTCGAGCGGGTCAAGACCCTCAACCCCGACGGCGTCTACATCGCCGCCTACGCCTCCGAGATCGTGGGCCTCGTCAAGTCGCTGCGTCAGCACGACTACCGGGGCGTGCTCCTGACCACCTCCTCCTTCTCCTCCGCCGATGCCCTCCAGGAGGCGGGACGGGCGGCCGAAGGCGTCTACTTCACCCAGACCGCCTTCGCCCCGAGCGACAAGAACCCGGAGGTCGAGGCGTTCGTCAAGGCGTACACGGAGAAGTACCGTTTCGAGCCGGACCTCTACGCCGCCCACGGCTACGACGCCTACCGGGTGCTGCTCGCGGCGATGCGGGAGTCGGGCAAGAGCGCCATGAATTTCTGGAAGGGGATGCGCGGCGTCCGCGACTTCCCCGGCGTCACCGGCACCTTCCAGTTCGACGAGAAGGGGGACGTGAAGAAGTTCCCGCGCGTCTTCACGATCCGGGAGGGGCACATCTACGACCTCGAGAAGGAGGAGGAGGCCCGCCGCGAGGAGATCCGCAAGAAGATGCGGCAACTCGAGGAGGAGCTGCTCCTTCTCCGCTCCGGGGGCGGCAGCTGAGGCGCCGCCGCCGCCGGCCCGGGCGACCCCTCTCGTCCCCCGCATGCTGAGCATCCTGCGCGAGCTCATCGCCCGCCGCGGGCTGCTCGCCACCCTCACCGCGCGCGACCTCAAGGCCCGCTACCGCGGTTCGGTGCTCGGCTTCCTCTGGTCGCTCGCCAACCCGCTGCTCCTGCTCGCCGTCTACACCTTCGTCTTCGGCGTCGTCTTCCGGCAGCGGGCGCTCACGCAGCCGTACTCGCTCTTCCTCCTCTGCGGCCTCTTCCCCTGGGTCTGGTTCGCGACCGCGCTCACCGAGGGGACGGTGGCGCTCGTCGCCAACTCGGCCCTCCTGCGCCGGGCGGTCTTTCCCGTCGAGCTGCTGCCGATGGTGGCGGTGCTCGCCAACCTCCTCCACTTCCTCCTCGCGCTGCCCGTGCTCGCGGTGGCGCTCCTCGCCGGACGGCTCCTCGGCTACCCCGTCGGCGGCTGGAGCGCGCTCGCCCTGCCGGTGGTCATCCTCCTGCAGCTGGTGATGACCGGTGGGCTCGCGCTCGGCCTCGCGGCCCTCCACGTCCACTTCAAGGACGTCAAGGACCTCCTCGCGAACCTGCTCGCGCTCCTCTTCTTCCTCACCCCGATCCTCTACCCGCTCGCCGCCATCGAGCTGCCGGCGCTCACCTACGTGGTGCGGGTGAGCCCGATGACGCCGTTCGCGCTCGGCTACCAGGAGCTGCTCTTCCACGGCCGGCTGCCGGGGCCGTGGCTCTGGGCCCAGATGCTCGGGGTCGCGGCGGTGGCCTGGCTCGCCGGCGCCGGGCTCTTCGCGCGGCTGCGCGAGACGCTCGTGGAGGCGGCGTGAGCGAGGCGCCGGCGATCCGGATCGAGGCGGCGACGAAGCTCTTCCGGCGGCAGGCGCCGGGGCGGCATTTCCGCACCCTGAAGAGCGCGCTCCTCGAGGGCTCGCTCGTCGGCCGCGCCACGGAGGAGGAGACGATCACGGCGCTCCGCGACGTCTCCTTCGAGGTCGCCCGCGGCGAGGCGTTCGGGATCGTGGGCAGCAACGGCTCGGGCAAGTCGACGCTGCTCAAGCTGCTCGCCGGCATCCTGCGTCCGACTCGCGGCCGGGTGCTCGTCGACGGCCGGGTGGCGGCACTCATCGAGCTCGGCGCGGGCTTCCATCCGGAGATCTCCGGCCGCGAGAACGTCTTCATCAACGGCGCCCTCCTCGGCCTCTCGCGCAGGGAGATCGAGCGTCGCTACGAGCAGATCGTCGACTTCTCCGGCCTCGCCGACTTCATGGAGGAGCCGGTCAAGAACTACTCCTCGGGGATGTACGTGCGGCTCGGCTTCGCGGTGGCGATCCACACCGATCCGGAGATCCTCCTCGTCGACGAGGTCCTCGCCGTCGGCGACGAGAGCTTCGCCCACCGCTGCCTGCGGCGGATCGAGGAGCTGCTCGCCGCCGGCCGGACGGTGCTCTTCGTGAGCCACTCGCTCGCCCTCGTCGAAGGCCTTTGCGACCGGGTGGCGTGGCTCGAAGGGGGGACGCTGCGGGCGGTGGGCGAGCCGCGGCGGGTGGTGGACGCCTACCGGCAGGCGGTGGCCGAGGCGGAGAGCGCCGAGCACCAGCGCTCCAAGGAGGAGCGGGAGGCGGCCGAGGCGGCGCCGGCCGAGGCCGCGGCGCCCGCGGAAGTCCTGCGCTGGGGTTCGGGCGCCGCCGAGATCACCGCAGTCCGTCTGCTCGACGAGGTCGGCGCGGAGCGGTATCACTTCGCGAGCGGCGAGGCGGTGACGATCGAGATCAGCGCCGTCGCGCGCGAGCCGCTCTCCGACTTCGTCTTCGGGGTCGCGATCGCGACCCCGCGCGGCGTCGAGTGCTGGGGGACGAACACCGACCTCGAAGGGTACGAGCCCGGAAGCTTCTCGGGGCCGGCGACGGTGCGGGTCCGCTGCCCCGCGCTGCGGCTCGGAGCCGGGGAGTATCAGCTCGACGTGGCGGTCCACGCCCGCTCCGGCAGCCCGTACGACTACCGGCGCAAGCTCGTCGCCTTCACGATCACGACCCCGCGCGCCGGCGTGGGGGTCTACGCGCCGGAGCGGGAGTGGCGGTTCGCGGGCGAGGTCGTCTGGCGCCGCCGGCCCGAACCGTAGCCGCCGACACGCTGGGATAGCATCGCGGCGGATCCGCCGCGAGGAGGCCCGAGATGAGCGACGCCCCCCAGCCCCCCCCCGAGCTCGCGATCAAGATCGGCGACGAAGAGCTCAAGGGCCGCTACGCCAACCTGTTGCGCATCGCCCACACCCGGGAGGAGTTCGTGCTCGACTTCCTCCACGTGGTGCCGCCGCAGGGGATCGTCACCGCCCGGGTGGTCACCAGCCCGCCGCACCTGAAGCGGATCGTGCGCGCTCTCGCCGCCAACCTCGCCCGCTACGAGGAGGCGTTCGGGCCGATTCCCGAAGCTCCGGGCCCGGAGGCCGAGCGCGCCGTCCACTGACCCGCGCCGCCGGCGCCGGTGCCCATGTCTTCCGTACGCGCGCTCGCCCTCCTCGCGGTCGCCGCTCTGGCCGCGGGCTGCGGCACGGCGGCGCCGGCGCCCCCGAGCCGGCTGCCGGAAGCGGCGGCTTGGGCGGCCGGGCCGGTGCGCTGGCTCCTGCTGCCCGAAGAGATCCGCGAGCTCGGCCAGCTGCGCAACGTCGAGGCGGTCGCCGGTTTCCGCGACCGTTTCTGGGCGCGCCGCGATCCGGACCCCGGCACGCCGGGCAACGCCGCTCTCGAGAGCTTCCTCGAGCGGGTCGCGATCGCCGACCGCCTCTACGGGAGCCCGGATCGCGACGGCAGCCTCACCCCGCGCGGCCGGGCGCTGATCCTCCTCGGGCCGCCGAGCCGGCTGCGGGTGGCGCCGCCGCCGCTTCCGCTGCGACCTCGTCCGGGCCGACCGGCTGCCGAGGCCGGCCACCGCGAGGCGTGGGGCTGGGT